>JABMML010000221.1 GCA_013205585.1 Chitinophagaceae bacterium
AGATCCTAAGGCCTTGGTAATGGCAATAGGTTGTAAAGGATATACTTGAAATAAAGACATCTTATTTGTTTTAAAAATTACTTGCTTTTAATTGAATGCCTGCTGTTTCTTCTAAGCCCATCATCAAATTCATATTATGCACTGCCTGACCCACTGCTCCTTTTAATAAATTATCAATCGCTGTATGTATCACTATTTTATTTTCTTTTTGTTCAATATGCATTAAACATTTATTCGTGTTCACTACTTGTTTTAAGTCAATAGGGCTTAAGGAAAGGTGCGTGAAGGGATGGCCCGTATAATAGTCGGTATATAATTTATTTAATTCAGCTAGGCTTAATGAAGTTTCTACAATACTGCTTACAAAAATACCTCTGGTGAAATCGCCTCTCCAGGGCACGAAGTGAACTGATGTATTGATATTACCTTGCAATTGATGCAAGCTTTGTTTTATTTCATCTAAGTGTTGATGCACTAAAGTTTTATAAGGTTGGATATTATTAGCTCTCCAACTAAAATGACCAGTGTTAGATAAACCTTGGCCAGCCCCTGTGGAACCAGTAATACCGGTAGTATAGACATCCTTTAATAAACCTTTCGCAGCCAAGGGAAATAAGCCTAATTGAATAGCGGTAGCAAAGCAACCCGGGTTGGCAATATTATGAGCAGATTGAATAGCAGCTTTATTTAATTCTGGTAAGCCGTATACAAAATTTCTATCTCCTTGTTTTGCCGCACTGGTTAATCTAAAGTCTTGTGATAGATCAATAATTTTTATTTTAGGTGCAATTGCATTCGATGCTAAAAATTTCACCGCTTCTCCATGTCCTAAACATAAAAACAAAACATCAATAGTATCTTGAAGGCTGTTGGTGAAAACTAAATCGGTGTCACCTACTAGGTCGGTATGTACCGAACTTACTAATTGGCCGGCACTGCTGCTGCTATGCACAAATTTTATGTCAACATGAGCATGATGTAATAATACACGCACTAATTCACCTCCTGTATACCCTGCGCCACCCACAATACCAATATTTAGTTTTTGCATCTTCGTTATTTTATATTTAATCGATAATACGCTACGTTTACTTTATCGTTTATTTTATCGTTTAGTTTATCGTTTAGTTTATTATTTACTTATCTTTTTACTTTTTATTCGATTCTTTTATCTGATGAAAAATACTTACTTGGTTACCAAATATTTTGGTGAACCCTCTTACATCATCACCCGTCCAACCTGTGTTCATTTCTCCATATTTTCCAAATTGTGCACTCATTAAATCATTGTCTGACTCAATACCAATAATTTGAAAACGATAAGGATGAAGTTGTATAGACACATTGCCTGTTACTTGTTCTTGTGTATTTGTAAAATAAGCTTCTATATCGCGCATTACGGGATCGAGTATTTGACCCTCGTGTAACCAGTTACCATAAAACTGTGCAAGTTGGTCTTTCCAAGACAATTGCCACTTGGTTAATACATGTTTTTCTAAAGCATGATGCGCTTTTAAAATAACCATGGGCCCTGCTGCTTCAAAACCCACACGACCCTTAATACCAATAATGGTATCGCCCACATGAATATCTCTACCAATACCATAAGCACCCGCAATAGACTGTATAAATTGAATGGCTTCAGTAGGATGTTTAAAGGTTTTATTATTAACCGATTTGATTTCTCCTTTTTCAAAACCAATGATCATCTCTTCCTGCTCACCTTCTTTGGTCATTGGTGTTGGCCATGCCGATTCTGGTAAGATACCCTTTGACTGTAAGGTTTCTTTGCCGCCTACACTTGTACCCCATAAACCTTTGTTAATAGAGTAGGCTGCTTTTTCAAAATTCATTTGCACGCCTTTTTCTTTTAAATAAGTAATTTCTGCTTCTCTACTTAATTGTAAGTCACGAATAGGTGTTAAAATTTCAACACCTGGAATCATGATTTGAAAAATCATATCAAAACGCACTTGATCATTACCCGCTCCTGTACTTCCATGCGCCACTTTATTCACCCCTAATTTTTTTACATGTGCTGCTATATGTAAAGCCTGACTTAAACGCTCTGCGCTTACACTTAAAGGATAGGTATTGTTTTTTAAAACATTGCCATAAATTAAATACTTAATAATGCTATCATAATAACCCTTCACTGCATCAACAGTTGTATGCGATTTCACGCCTAAGGCATAAGCATGTGCTTCAATCTTTTTTAATTCTTCATCAGAAAAACCACCGGTGTTCACTACTACACTATGTACTTCTAATGCTTTGTCTTCGGTTAAATATTTAACACAATAAGTGGTGTCTAATCCGCCGCTAAAACCTAAAACTATTTTTTCCATTATCTTAATTATTTTCTAAACCAGTTTAATAATTTGCTTTGCTTAATTTTCATAAAGCGTTCGTACAATTTTGAATTGTTATTAAAGTCCGCCGCTACTTCTTCAATAGTATGTGCTTGTTTGGGTTCATATAACATAGCTGTACACATACAATTCTTTCTATCCTTACTCATTAATATATCATAATTCACGCAGCTCTTACAGCCAGCCCAAAACTCTTCATCATCGGTGAGTTCACTATAGGTTACAGGCTCATAGCCTAATTCACTATTTATTTTCATCACCGCTAAGCCTGTGGTTAAACCAAATATTTTAGCCGTTGGATATTTTTCTCTTGACAATTGAAAAATAGTTTGCTTAATTTTTTTAGCAATACCTGTTTTACGAAAAGCCGGCGCTACAATTAAACCACTATTGGCAACAAACTGTCCATGCTGCCAAGCTTCTATATAACAAAATCCCACCCAAGTGCCGTCTTCGGTATAGGCAATCACCGATTTACCTTCATTTATTTTTTTAGCCACATAGTCTGGGCTACGCTTAGCAATACCTATGCCACGCGCTTTAGCCGAAGATTCCATTTCATCGGTAATGTCATTTGCAAAAGAAGCGTCGCCACTATGGGCAACACGTACTATTATTTTCTGTTCCAATTAGCTTTAAAATTTAGGAAAGTAAAATGCTGGCGTAAGATGAATTCTTTTTGGGGTTTTTCCACTGATAGGGGCAACTGCCAACTGCTCGTCCTATCAGAATCCACGTCGTGGACTCGGTCCATTCAATACAGGAACAGGTGCATTATAAGCACACGTTAATAAAATATGTATTTGTTCCTGTTTCATTATAAGTTTCCTTTTGGATAGGAATAAGATTGTAAAAATAGATAATAAAATAGACAATAAGCCCTCATTAGGCTTATAATTTGTCTATGAAGGCCTAGTTGAGCCCTGAAGGGCCTAAAAATGAATGAGTGTTAGTTTTTTAATAGCCTGATTCATTCGTAATTTTGTGTGAAAAAACATAAAATAAAATCTTATGAAAATACAAATTACCATTAGCCTAGTTATGGCATCTCTAGTGCTTTTCTCATGCGGAACTTCTAATGATAAAGCAAACGCAGGTAGTGCAGACACCAATCAAGTGGCTGCCATGGATACGACTACTGAAAAAACTTATGCAGTAAGTTTAGTGAATAATAAAAAAGATCCTAGTTGTGGCATGCCCGTTACTGCTGGTATTAGCGATACAACACATTATGAAAACCTAGTTCTAGGATTTTGTTCTACAGAATGTAAGAATGAATTTTTGAAAAATCCAAAAGTAAATTTAGCAGCAGCAGAACTTAAATAAGTTTGACTAAAAAAGTAGCTTCTGATTAATGCTAGCTAAATAAATAAGCAATATCATCTTTGGTTAAAGATTTTACAAATCCCACTTCATCGGATATTAATTCTTTAGCCAAGGATCTTTTTCTATCTTGTAATTTTAATATTTTATCTTCTACCGTATCGTTACAAATCATACGATACGCGAATATATTTTTAGTTTGTCCAATACGATGTGTTCTATCAATGGCTTGTTGTTCCACTGCAGGATTCCACCAAGGATCTACTATGTATACATAATCGGCAGCCGTTAAGTTTAAACCAACACCTCCCGCTTTTAAAGAAATTAAAAATACCCTGCAATTGTCATCGTTTTGGAATCGTTCAATGGCACGCTCTCTTTCTTGAATGGTACTGCTACCATCAAAATACTCGTGGTCAATACCTAATTTTTTCAACTGTTCTTTAATTAAGGCAAGCATACCTAAAAATTGCGAGAACACAAGGGCCTTGTGACCACCAATGTTTTCAGCTATTTCACGGGTTAACTCTTCTAGTTTTACAGATTCATTTGGATAGGCTTCGTCTTTTAAAATAGCAGGGCTGTCACAAATTTGTCTCAACTTCATTAAGCCTTGTAAAATAGAAAGTTGCGACTTCTGAATGCCTTTTTCTTCCACCATGCCAATGAGTTTATCACGGTAGTCATTTCTATAGGCCTCATAAATTTTTCTTTGTGCACCGCCCATTTCACAATACAATACTGTTTCTTGTTTTTCTGGTAAGTCCTTGGCAACTTGTTCTTTGGTTCTTCTTAATATAAAAGGAAATACAAATTTTCTTAAATGTTCTTTTTGTTCTTGCTCATCAAACTTATCAATAGGCATAGAAAAATTATGCTTGAAGTATTCTACCGTACCCAACATACCCGGGTTTAAGAAATTCATCTGTGCATAAATATCAAACGTATTATTTTGAAGTGGCGTTCCACTTAAACATAATTTATTAGCTGCTTTTAATAAACAGGCCGCCTTTGTCACTTTCGAAGCTGGATTTTTAATGGCCTGACTTTCATCTAAGATCACATAATCAAAATTCACTTCCACAAACATTTTAATATCACTTCTTAAAGTACCATAAGTAGTAATGACTACTTCTGTTTTATCATCATGAAATAAGGCCTTTTTTCTAGTGCCTCCATGATGTATATGATAATTTAAAGAAGGGGTGAATTTTTTTAATTCATTCTGCCAGTTAAACAGTAGCGTGGTAGGACAAACCACCAAGGCTACTAATTTGCCATTTTTTTCTTTTAAATGCTGTAAGAAAGATAAGGTTTGAATGGTTTTACCCAGTCCCATATCATCGGCCAAGATCCCTCCCCACTGTACATCGTGTAAATAATTCAACCACTGAAACCCACTAATTTGATAAGGTCTTAAGATAGGCATTAAATGCGCAGGTGGTGTGACATCTGCTATAGCATAGCGTTCTCTAATTTTTTCATACTTACCCTCTAATTGGAAAATAAGTTCTTCCTCGTCTCTTTGTTGATAGAGTTCATCTAAAATAGAAAAATGATACTTGCTTAATTTAAGCGTATCGGCCTTGCCCTCTCCTACTTTAAATAATAAAGAGTACTTATTCAACCATTTTTCTGGAAGTACCCCTAAACTACCATCTTTCAAAGGAACAAATTGTTGTTTATTAGACAACATGGTTTTGATATCTTGAATAGATACTTTTTGTTCGCCGAAAGAAATTTCTACTTTCGCATCAAACCAATCGGTATTGCTACTAATATATAAACGTGTAGAAGGCTTTGCAGTATTAAACTTGAATTGTTTTAAATATTCTGTTCCAAATAAAGGAATTTGTTTTTCCCTAAGAGTATCTATAAATAAGAAAAACCAATTATTCTTTAATACCTCAGCACCTTTTAAAGCAAGCACATTGCCCTCGTTGGGACGAATAAATCCAGAATGCAATTGCTCAATGATGTTTATTAGTTGTCTTTCTGCAGCAAGGTCTCTTTCTAGTATGACAATTTTATCACCTACTTGTTGAATGACTGAAGGTCCATCTTCTTTATTAACAATAATATCTTTATAAGCGAATAAGGGTTCAAAGAATAAGTAGTCTCCGTTTTCTTTTAATAGAATTTGAAGCTGCGGTTTTACACCTTTTAATTTCTGTTGTGTAACATTGTCTAATGAAACCTGGTACTGTTTAGATAATGGAAGCAAGGTGCTTTGCAAGTAATTGGGCCACTTATCTAAATTAATTTCATGAAAACCGGTAGGCATAAATTTTTCTACCCATAATAAATCGGCTCTTTGCTTCCATACAAAAAACTGATGATGGTATTGAAATATATAATTAGACTTTGCGTGATTATCTTCTAGTGGAATTTTACCTTCCGGTAAAACTACTTCTGCGTATATGATATATCTATCCTCTTCTTTTTCTACTCTAAAGCTAGGCTGAATAGTATTGAATACCAGTTCTGCCTTCTGCATATTGGCTGTCGTAAAGGGTTTATTATGCGGTAGATAAAAACTAAAAGCATGCTCCGATAAATCTCTCCACACTTTTTCAATTTTAGGATGCAAGTATTCTTGCATTAATTCCTTGGTCTCATCGGGTAAACTTTCTTCATCGGTGTGCACAATATTATCCCACAAGCCTTGAAAGGGAGAATTTTTATTCAAAAACTTAGAGAGCTCTACAGGTTGTAATTTTTTGACTAACTGTAATAAAATTTTATCTTCTTCCTTAATTAAATTAGGCGTGATAAATTTAACAAGGTCAATTTTTTCTACTTTACCTACAAAAGAAGTGCCTTCTTCGTTCACTTCCCCTTTAACTACATTAAAGGAAATATAAGGATAAATAGTAGGCTGGTGTTGCATGACAATACCAAAACGCTCTTTAATCACAGCCTCTTCATTAGAAACTGGTTCCTGCTCTTCAATATCCCAATCGTTTGATCTTGGCCTATTTAAAGTGATGGATTTTGTGCCGTTAACTTTTTGAATTTTCTCGTCCAACACTTTTAGAAAAGGCTTCCCATCGTGATAAATAAATTCAAACTTATCTTCAATATAATCATCTAAAGTAAAGCCATATAAAGCCAGTAGTTTATTTTTTTCTCTATCCCAATTACGAATGGTTTCAAAATAATCGGCTCCTTTTAGTAAAAATAATTGTAGCAGTAGCATGGCTTTATGCACGCATAGCGGGTATTCCGTCTCAGACAAACAATCGCAGGAGGTATCAAAAAAACGTTCTTCATTTTTTTGTATAATAACATGATAGGTTTTCCCTTTTTCATCTACTTCTGCAACTACTTTTTCATTTTCACTTTCAATAATATGAGGTCTCACCGATTTTAATGTTTGCTCCGCCTTTTCAAATATGGCTTTGGAACAAAGCATTCGAATCATTTTTAAATCTAAGGTCTTTGTTCTTAATTGGGTATGGGTGGTCTTATAAGAAGCAGGTTTATAATCCAATAAATTTTTATCCAATAAGTCTTGAATATAAAATAAGGCTGCTGCTTTATGCCTACATACTTCTGATAAATTATAAGGACAGCCGCAACGCAATGACAAAGTAGCCGCGCTTTTAAAATTTTCAATCGTTACTTTATAATAAGTAGTGTAGCCATCATCTTTGACGCGGCAATGAATACTTCCAATTAAAGGATCAAATTTTGCTAATTCAATATTTTTGAGCGCAAAAATTTTCTTGCCTCTACGAATCACTTCTTCAGTGCCGTAGCTATAAATGTGTTTTACTAAGTAGGGTAATGCCATAATGGTACAAAAAGCCCTTAAAAAAGGGCAATTTGCAAATGTAAGGCTTTGCTAGCTAATATGGAAGTCTTATTATAATGAATGGGGGAAATAGGGAAAATGGGGCGACTAGGCCTTATTTATAAGGGCTCCGTCCTTGAAAATAGGCAAGGAAGGGGCCGTATCCTTAGAAATACAATACAACATGTCCTCTTCTAAACCATA
>JABMML010000222.1 GCA_013205585.1 Chitinophagaceae bacterium
TAGTTACAGAACATTAATTTTTCACAGGAACTTCATCAAAATAATGCGCTTTCAAAAATGTTGTTACCGCATTTACAAATGCCATAGCAAAAGTCTGTCTATTGGATTTTGTATCTCTTAATCCAGTTCGGTTACATTCCACTTGAATACCATCTATGGTCCCGCCTTTATAAGAACTGTAGTTTGCAGTATTGTATCCTCCACTAAAATAATTATCAGAAACTAATGGAATGGGGTCTTTATTGGATGGAACTGCTAAAAATCCAGCTTGACTCAATAAACTGCCGAATGCTTTTTCTCCTTTTAAAAGATCTGTGTGTAATGACCCTGAAGCGTTGTTTTTTGCTAAGTGTTGTATGGAGCTTGCTTTTAACAAAGCTGGGCTATTTAAAGTTTCATCTGGCAAAGCAAGTTCGTCTTCATATAATAGGTAGCCCAGTTCAACCCTTTGTTTTGGATTGCCATGGCCGTGTAGATCTATGAATAAGCCTTTATCGAATTTTGTTTTAATAGATACTATACTATTTTGTATTTGGCTATGAAAAAGACTCCAAACTGCATGGGCATTTTTATCTCCACAGCTGGCGTCTTCTCTGTTTCTGTTAGCATCCATTTTAGAGCGATGCATTTTGTTAATTATTAAATAAGGTTTCTGCCCTCGTTTTGCAAACTCCTCCATAATGGCCCTTGCTTGTTCTATGGTGAATTCGTCCATAACACTTACGGCATTATTGCAAGTACGGTTTGCTATTACCACAGGTTTCAAGTCTCCCCCATGTGGTACGCTTAATATAATTGGGATATTACCCATTTCAAATTCCACATAATCTTCTGCAACAAAAGAATTTAAAATATCTATTGCCTCATCATTTTTAGCACAACCCACTAAAATGATAAAGGTCAAAAAGCAATAAAAAGATTTTAAAAATGGATGAATTAATCTTTGTTTAACTGAATTTTGAATACCTTTTTCAAGTTTAAAAGGTTTTAATTCTAGCTTTTCTACTTTATCATATTTTAGATTAAATACCTCCATTGTTATAATCTATTTTGATTTGAGGATGCATAATAGTCTTTTCATTGATGTTAGTCAAGTTTTTACTTATGTAATACTTATAGTTAGAGAACTGAATCTCTATGTGGAAATACAACTCAAAAGTACCTACTCTTCGCTATTTTTTATTGACCCCCTTAAAAAGTCACTTCTAAAAGTGATTTGTGTGGCCACTAATAAATTGTAAAGAGCTAGTTGTAATTGCATACTAAA
Organism: Chitinophagaceae bacterium; assembly: GCA_013205585.1. Lineage (GTDB taxonomy): Bacteria > Bacteroidota > Bacteroidia > Chitinophagales > Chitinophagaceae > Sediminibacterium. The sequence continues at coordinate 1,268 of JABMML010000222.1, forward strand.
TGTAGGATTATTTATATCTTTTTTGATTAAATATTTTTGTTAATACCTCAGGGTTATGAAGACAACGAATATATCACATCAGTTTAATTTTCAATTAGTTAGAAATGCTGTTGCTCCCGTTGTGTAACTCTTTCTAAAGTAAAAGAGGCGCAAAAAGGGAGCGCACACTTTTCATGGAATATGTTGGAACTTCCTGACAATTGGAAGGAAGTTAAAAGAATTAAAAATTGTTAATGATGGAAACCCTCTACTAATTTATACCTTTTTTAGTCCACTTTATGCTGACGTTAGACAATAATTGTCAAGGGCGCCGTTTTTATTGGTGCCCTTTTTTGATGTCTGACCTCAGAAATCAACTGTTTTTTGTATTTACTATTTTTCCCACCAAACCTTAATATTTATATTATCACCACCCATTGCAGAAACCGCTAAGTTATAATTTGTTGTATTCGTGCTTTGAACTGCAGGTGGGTATCGATAACGCACAGGCATTATTTGATTGTTTAACATGCCGGCCGTTTTAGGCATAACAGGAAAACCTGTTCTACGATATTCAAACCACTGCTGAAAATCTGTAAAGAAAAGTGCAAAATATTTCTGTAACATGATCCGCTCGAGTGTGCCATTATAAGACGCTTTGGTATTGGTAAAATAATCAGCCGGCATTACAATACCCATTTCTTGAATAGACGCCTTTACGCCATTTTCGTATGCAACTTTTGCAGCCGATGTATTACTATTTCTAAATTCTATTTCTGCTTTAATCAATTCAACTTCTGAATAATTCATTAAAACAATATTCATTGGTGCAGTCACGAGTGCTATATTCATATTAGAGGGAATGTAATCAAACTGATTATCGCTTCCAGCATAACCACTAGGAATACCCATGTATCCAATGTTAGCATTACTAATTTTATTTCTAGCCTGAGTCAATAATCTTGCTCTTCTAGGATCATTAAAATCATTTAATTTATCAGTGAAGAATATACCTGCAGCCCTAAATGTTGTAAAGTCTATAGCTCTACCCCATGGAGAAACAAAAGGAGTTACCCCTGATAGTTTTACAATAGCAGCCTGATCATTAGAAGAAAATACAGGATATTTTGTAGGATTATCAATAATGGTTTTTAGTTTAGTTAAAGTACCCATTTCATTTCGCTTAGATAAGCGTAACAATATTCTCATTTGCAATGAGTTGGTGAATCTTTTCCAACTTGTTACATTATTAGCGTATAATATATCTGTGCCATGAATCATTGTCCTTGTTGTCATGTACAAATTATTAGCCGAGTCTAAATCAGCAATAATTTTTTCATATACCTTCTGCTGTGTAGTGAACTTTGGTCTGAAAATTCCCTCATCCCCTTTGGTCGCTTCTTCCATTGGTATGTCACCAAAACAATCCGTTAAGTTAGCATAAATCATTGCATTTAATGTCAAAGCAATTGCTTGATAATTGGGATCTTTTTGCTGTACAGAAGCCGTATACATTTCCTTTACATTGGTCAACCACCTGTAATAAGTAGTCCAGGTAGAATTACCCGCTGTTTCTGTAATATCGTACCGATGAACACCACCTGATGTGCTAGGGAACGGCAACATGTCTTGCATCAAACCAAAGGTAAAGTCATCAGATTTACGCATATTAAATGACGATACTTCATATAAGATCGGATTTAATAATGTACCCGGGCTAATTGTATTAACACGATTAGGATCCGTATTTATTGTTTCAAAATTCTTAGTACAAGATGCCAACAATAAAGTTAACAAGGTTGGTATAATTAAAAATTGTTTCATGGTTTAGTGTTTGAGCGTAATTAAAATTTAACGGTGATATTAACACCAAAGGTTCTGCTTGATGGCAATTGACCCATTTCAACTCCTGGTAATATAGTTGAGCCGTTTAGTGCTGCAGTTTCAGGATCAAAAATCGGGAAGCTAGTAATCATCAATAAGTCTCTGCCATAAAGGGCAACACTTAGTTGTTTAAATAATGATTTACCCAAGATAGATTTAGGGAAATTATATTCTAGTCTTGCTTCACGCAATTTTAAATAAGACGCATCAAAACTATTAGACTCTACATTGGCTCTTCTATAGTAATCACCATAATAATCTACCGGTAACACTTTAGTTGTATTAGTTGAATATGACTTATCAGGATTTTGTACAACACCCGCACCTATAATGAAGTTTTCTTCGCGGCCCATTAATGAGGATTTCAATTTACCCTGCTCCATCATTTTATGATGACTTTGAGAATAAATCATTCCACCTAACTGACCATCAATTAAAAAACTAAACCTAAAATTATTATAACTAAATTCATTTCTGATACCGCCTTTCCAATCGGCATAAGCGGAACCGATGTATTGAATTTCCTGAGGACGAGCGGGTAAACCTGTTGCATTGTATACAATTTGTCCGTCGGTAGAACGCAAGAAACCAAAACCATAAATATCTCCAGTTGTCCCTCCTACTCTTGCTTGAATGGTTGCATTACCGCCATAACCAATATCTTGTTTTCCCTCCATGCCTTCTGCCAATTCCATCAAACGGTTTTGGTTTTTAGCCCAGGTTAAAATAGTATTCCAACTAAAGTTTTTCTTTTTGATAATGTTTCCAGTTAATACCACTTCAATCCCTTGGTTTCTTACAGCACCTGCATTTAATACCGCTCTAGCGTAACCTGTTGTTGGATCCATTGGTACTTCTAAAATTTGGTTACGGGTGGTATTGCTGTATACTGTTAAATCCAAATTCAACCTACTTTTAAATAATCGGATATCTAAACCAGCCTCGTAGTTGGTAGATATTTCCGGTTTGAAATCTACGTTATGCAATAAAGTGGGCACCGAACCTGAACCAGGGAAAGGACTGGTACCATAGTATTTGCTGGTTTTATAAGGATCCGTATCGTTACCCACTTGGGCTGCTGATAAACGAAATTTAGCAAATGAAACTAAAGCAGGCAATGCTAATAGATCACTTAATATTAGACTGGTATTAATAGAAGGATAAAAGAATGAATTGTTTTGAACAGGCAACGTGCTTGACCAATCATTTCTTCCAGTAATGTCTACAAACCATTTGTTTTTGTAAGAAACCGAAGCTGTTCCATATAATGAATTAACTTTTTTATTTCTAGCAACATTTACTACCTCAGGCGTTCCCACTCCATTGCTCAACATATAAACACCCGGAATTACTAGTCCGATAACAGCAGCATCTGTTCTATTGTAGTTGGCGCTCATAGCATTACCTCCTGCAGAAGCCGTTACATTAATGTCTGATCCAATCTTGTCTTTATAAGAGAGTAAGAAGTCGCTATTGATTTCGTAATCCTGAATATTTTGCTCTTTATAAAAACCCCTTAAATAGTTAGCTGAAGAATACGGTCTTTGTTGCTTTCTTATTTCGCTAGATAAATCAATTCCCGAACGAAGCATTAAATTGAACTTACTGTTAATTGTATAAGTAGTCGCCATATTTGCCAAGAATGCATTGCTTTTAACAGTATTGGTCATTTCGTATGCAATCATATACGGGTTATCAATAAAACTACTAAAAGGGTGAACCTGATCTACTTGCTCTTGACCCTTTTTCCAAAGAGGCCTATACCAACTAAGATCAACGTTAGGGTTTTGGAAAATCATAAAATACGCAATCGACTGATTATTGTATCCAGTGGCAGGTAAATTATCACTAGACTTATTGGTGTAGTTTACTTTAGAAACAAATTTTAATTTATCAGAAATTTTTTGGCTTACGCTTAAAGCGGCTGTCATTCTTTCAAAACCAGTATTCGGCATTATCCATTCATTTTTTGAATGGGTTAATGAAGCCCTTACAGATCCATTTTCATTACCACTTTCTAAAGAAATATTATTGGCGATGGTAGAACCTGTTCTCCAAAAGCCTTTAATATTATTGGGCTGTGCTACCCAAGGTAATCTTGTTGCAGACTGTCCTTCAAGGTTTGGATCATATTGAAAATATTGCTGACCATTAAATCTTGGACCAAATGCACTACTGGTTCCACTGGTACTACCCCCATCTGCAGATGTACCATAACTATAATATTTTTCACCTGCTGCATTCAATGCTCTTCCCGTACCCTGGCCATACTCATATTGGTAATCTGGCCAACTTAAAACCGTATTCATGCTCACATTAGAATTAAATGAAATACCAATACCTTTGTCTTTTCTTACACCTGATTTAGTGGTAATTAATAAAGCACCGTTCGCTGCTCTACTACCATACAACGCAGTTGCGCCAGGTCCTTTTAATACCGTGATGCTTTCAATATCATCAGGGTTAATGTCTGAGATACCATTACCAAAATCTACGGGTACATCCGAACCAGATCCAGCACCATATGCATTTCCTACTCCAGAGCTAGTTCCACTGCCATTCATGGGTACACCATCTATAACAATTAAAGCATTGTTTCCATCAGGATTCATTGAAGCATCTCCTCTAAGAGAAACCCTAACTGATCCGCCTGGACCTGAGCCAGCAGAATATAAATTTAATCCTGCTACTTTTCCTGATAATGAACTAACCCAGTTATTTGAGCGGGCATCCAATACATCCCCCTCTTTTAAGGTTTGTGCAGCATAACCTAATGCTTTTTCTTGCTTTTTTATTCCAAGCGCTGTTACAACCACTTCGGTTAATTCACTTGAGAGTGAACTCATTCGAGTAACAATATTAATTGCCCCTTTATTAATCGTTACTAATTGTTCTACACCTGTGTATCCTACGTATGAAAATTTTATACTATACTTTGATCCAATTGCTAATTGCTTAAGAATATAAATCCCTTTTTGATTGGTATTTACAGATTGATTTCTTTCTCCTTTTGATTGAAGCAATACAGTTACGCCTTGAAGTGGATTTCCTCTTTCATCAATTATCGTTCCGGTTAAATCGGTAAGAGACTGCGCATATACAAAATGCGGTAGTGTTAATACAATAAATAGTGTGAGCCGCTTTGCAGTTTTTAATAAATAATTTTTCATAATTCAGTTTTAAACGCATTTGATATTGAAGCACAAAAGTAAACTGAATAATAAAGCTCAAACACTAGACTACTATCCTTAACTATTTAGTAACTAAATAGTAATAATATAACAACATCATAACAAATAAAAATTGAGTTATTTTATCATGACTATAGAACCTGATTAAATATCGAGAAATTTTGACAGGGAAGCGTTTTACAATTAATAAAAAAGCCACCCAAGTATTGTAGAAATATTATCTTGATCCTAAAGTGTTAACAGCTGTAGAAATATCAGCTTTAAAGGTTCGTGTATTCGGTAAGAAATGACAAAAACCTCACGCAAAACCTCACGCAAACCTCACGCAGAAACAACAAAGGACCCACGATTTAACGTAAGTCCTTGATTTTCATGTAGCGAGA
>JABMML010000223.1 GCA_013205585.1 Chitinophagaceae bacterium
ATCTCTTATGCTGTTTGGTGGATCCGCCAATCTATTTTGCAAGCTTTAGCCGAGCAAGGTCGTTTAGTGCGTTTACCACAGAACAAAATTGGTACTTATAATAAAGCCAACAAAGCCTATATGGCTTTTGAGCAAGAACATGAGCGTGAGCCTTCTACCGAGGAATTGGCAGGTATATTGGAAATGTCTGAGACCGAAATCAACAATATTTTCCAGTCAAATACCCGTCATACTTCCTTAGATGCACCCGTGCATGAAGCAGAGGATGTAGCCATGGGAGATTTATTAAAGGGCGGAGACGAAACCGACGAAGATGTGATGAAAGATTCATTGAGAGAAGAAATTCGTCGCGTACTTAAGTCATTGAGTCCTAGAGAGGCAGAGATAGTTAACGCGTATTTTGGTTTAGATGGAGAGAACGGCGTAACTATTGAGCAAATTGGTATTAAATACGATTTAACGAAGGAAAGAATAAGACAAATTAAAGAGCGTGCTATTAAACGTTTACAAAAAGCAAGATATAGCAACGCGCTAAAGGCTTATTTGGGCTAGTAGTATATAATATTATAAAGCCCCTTCAATCCGAGGATTTGATGGGGCTTTTTTTTAGCCAAGATTTTGTTGATGATTTGATAATGAAGAAAGTAAAAGGATTGAATAGGATAAAATAGAATTTTGAAGAATAAATAAAGTTTGAATAAGTAATACAGAAGATAATAATCAAGTTATGGAAACAGAAAAAGTAAGCATTTTAATTATAGGTTCAGGACCTGCAGGTTACACAGCGGCTATTTATGCAGCGCGTGCCAACATGAAACCATTATTATACCAAGGTATTCAACCAGGTGGTCAATTAACCATTACCACTGAAGTAGAAAACTATCCAGGTTATCCAGATGGCATTCAAGGCCCTGAAATGATGGTGCATTTTGAAAAGCAAGCGGCACGCATGGGTACCGATATTCGTTATGGTTTAGCCACTAAAGTAGATTTTAGCGAAACCATAAAAAAAGTATGGATTGATGATGAAAAATTAATTGAAGCCGACGCGGTTATTATATCAACAGGTGCCAGTGCTAGATGGCTAGGCATTCCTAGTGAAGAAAGATTAAATGGTTTTGGAGTAAGTGCTTGTGCAGTTTGTGATGGATTCTTTTTTAAAGGTAAAGAAGTAGCCATTGTGGGAGCGGGAGATACAGCAGCAGAGGAAGCACTTTATTTATCTAAGATGTGCACCACCGTGCATATGTTTGTGCGTAAGGAAGCCATGCGTGCAAGTAAAGTAATGCAGGATAGAGTATTAAAGACACCGAATGTTAAAATCTATTTTAATACCGAGACCGATGAAATTTTAGGAGAGAAGAAAGTGGAAGGGGTGCGTATTATAAATACCAAAACAAATACGAAACAAGAAATTCCAGTAAGTGCCTTTTTCGTAGCCATTGGGCACACGCCTAATAGCGGTATATTTAAAGACTATGTTACAATGGATGAAACAGGTTATATTCTTACAGAACCTGGCACTACTAAAACTAATGTGGAAGGTGTATTTGCATCGGGTGATGTACAAGATAAAAACTACCGTCAAGCAGTCACTGCAGCGGGTAGTGGTTGTATGGCCGCCTTAGATGCAGAGCGTTACTTAACTTCAAAAGGACATTAATGTTTAGCGCCCCTCATATGCGCATTAGTTTAGACAAACTAGTATTCTTTGGCTATCATGGTTTGTATGCCGAAGAAAAAAAATTAGGTAATACTTATATTGTTGATATAATCATTGATTCTACTGCAAAGCAATCAAGCATTAATCATTTAGAGCAGACCATTGATTATGTGCATGTATATGCGCTTATCAAAAAATGGATGGCCATACCAACGCCATTATTAGAAACCTTAGCGGGCAATATGGTAGATGATATTTTAAATACAGAAGTACTAGCTGAAAAAGTAATGGTTAAAATTACCAAACAGCATTTACCGATTGCTGAATTTGAAGGAACTGCATCGGTTTCAATAGAAAAGTCAAGGGTCTAGATTTTCTTATTCTTCCATCTCATGGAATGTATATAGAAATAAGAAGGTACTAGTAAAGAAATCCAATAAATAATTTCACATACCCAGCCAATAGTAATGGGCAATTGGAAATATTCAATAGTTAAGTAAGCGTATATAATGTAAATTATAATAGCTAGAAATTCAATAGCTAAATTAATTTTAGATTGCCCCGTTCCTGTTACGGCGTTCAACCAAATAGTAGCAATAGACATAAGTACTAAGGCAAAAGATACTACTCTTAATACCGGAATACCTTCTTGCATAAAACCTTCTCCCTGTCCATAAATAGATAAAAATGGTTCTGCAAATACATTTAATAATAAACATACAATTAAAGCAAAGCCTACGCTCCATTTTACTATTTTATTAATTAAAGGAATGACTTTGTCCTGCATATCTTGTCCAATAATATTACTCACCATGGTATTTGCAGTAGCTGCAAAAGCCCAGGTAAAGCTTCCAAAGAATCCGAATATATTACGCATGGCATTGGATACCGCTAAGGCCTGCTCACCTCTATGTTCAATTAATATATAAAAGAATTCCCAGCTAATAATGCTAATCATATACTGCATCATAATAGGAGAAGACTGCACCATTATTAATTTAATATAATCCCATTGTACTGAAAAGCTTTTGAATAGTTCAAAACGGGCACCAATTTTTTGGTAGTGAATAACCAGGTATATAACTAGTAGTCCCATTACCTCAGATATAATAGAAGCATAGGCGGCACCATTTAAACCCATGGCGGCAAAGCCGAAATGACCAAAAATTAAACTGTAATCAAAAAAGATATTAAATATTGCTTCGGTGGCAGTTCCAATAATTAAAAATTTACTCTGATTAGTGCCTACAAGAAGTGCATTACGCATTTGATAAATAAATAGAAAAGGGATACCCCAAATTCTAATTTTTAAAAATTCAATCACTTTATCGGCTCTTTGCGCATCGTTTAATACACTATGAAATATACTAGGGGCAATAAAATAAGTAAATAAAATACCTACGACTGATAAAAACAATGAAATAATAACTCCTTGAGAAAACAATACCCCAATTTCATCAATTCTATTTTCGCCCGCTCTTCTTGAAATAAGTGCTTGTAAGCCATTGTTAAGGCCCTGACCCATGACCCCAAAAATTAAATAATAGACCCCAATGATACCTCCAATCGCTAATGCCTCAGCACTTAACGCCCCTAAGAATATATTATTAATAACGAAGTTCACTTGAGGCACCATAATGGATAAAGCAATGGGCAATGAAATAGCTAAAATTTGCTTACTGCTAATGGTAACTTGTAACGAAGGGGTGGCTTGACTCGAACTCATATATTTGCAAATCTACAATTAGTTTTAGCAAAGAACTGCCTCTTTTTTTATATCATTGCATAAGAATTAGCACTATGGCCAACAAGAAAATAGGGTTTTATGGGAAATTAGAAAGCACTGCTAATAATAAGGTAGAGAACTTATATATCGTAGTAAATAAAACTAGTATTGTTTTTGTTATAAAGCATACAGTAAAAAATGAGTTTGTATCTATTGAGCATTTTGAACAAACCGAAGAGGCTACTAGTTGGAGCCCTTTATTAGCTTATTTGCAAAATAATTCAAGCCTTATTCAGAATTACTATAAAAATATATTTCTTGTTATTAATAGTAATAGGCTCATACTTTCTCAAACCGATGCTAAAGAAAATCTTATATCAGCAGCACATGAATTGGAATTAATTCATGGTCATAAATTAGAGGAAGAAATTTATACCAGCTCATTAGGAGATAAGCACTTTTTAATTTATGGTATAGCCGATGAATTATCTGCAATTCTAACTAGGTATTTCCCTTCAGCTAAATGGCAGCACTATGCTAGTTATTTCTTAGGTAATCTGCTTGATACTGAAGTGCAGGTGAGAATTTTTGAAGATTGTTTTATTATATACATTGTCGACAATGGGATTACGAAGCTCTTGAATTATTATCCTTTAGAAGGGGAAGAGCAGAATATTTATACTTTACTCAATAGCTGTATTAATGCAGGCATTGATACCAATAAATTTTTATTAAAAGTATGGGGCTATGAAGAAGGTAAGCATAACTTCATTACAAAGGCAGCGCCTTATTTTGCAGCCAAGCAAATCATTCAGATTGAGCAAGTACCTAATGCTTATTCATCTTATTTTATTTTTTAATGAGAATTATTTCAGGCAAATATGGAGGTAGAAGAATTAGTCCTCCGGCTAATATGCCTCATACAAGGCCTACCACAGATTTAGCGAAAGAAGGGCTATTTAATATTTTACAAAGCAGAATTAATTTAGATGGGGCTAAAACCTTAGACTTATTTGGGGGCACGGGTTGTATTAGTTATGAATTAGCTTCAAGAGG
>JABMML010000224.1 GCA_013205585.1 Chitinophagaceae bacterium
GTCTTTATAGATCATCCAAACAATTAATGCACCTAACATAGATCCTAGCATTTGAGCTAAAATATAAGAAGGGACCAAGGCCCATTCAAACTTACCGGCACTCGCCAGTGCAATAGTGACTGCCGGATTTAAATGACCTCCACTGATACTACTTGTAGCGTACACGCCCACAAATACTGCAATCACCCAACCCAGTACAATGGTAATAAGTCCGCCATCATTGCCTTTTGTATTTTTTAATAAATTATTGGCGACTACTCCATTTCCAATGGTGATGACAAGTGCAGTGCCCAATAATTCAGCGGTAAAAGGTGTCATATATTTTTATTTGATTGATAGGATAGATTAAGTTAAACAAAAAATTTATTAAAAATTTATAAAATGAAAATAAGTTATGATTACCAATTATTAGTAGCCTTAATAGCACGCTCCCAACCTTGAATCCATTCTTTTCTTTTTTCTGCTGTGGCGCTAGGAAGAAAGGTTTGATCAATTTGCCATTTCGATCTTAGTTCTTCAATGTCTTTCCAAAAGCCAACGGCTAAACCTGCTAAATAAGCAGCGCCAAGTGCAGTGGTTTCAACCATGGTAGGCCTGGTTACTTTTGTGTTCACTATATCCGATTGAAATTGCATGAGTAAATTATTATGTGTAGCGCCGCCGTCTACTCTTAACTCTGCAATAGGAATACCTGCATCTGCTTCCATCGCTTTTAATAAATCATAACTTTGAAAAGCAATACTTTCAAGTGCTGCGCGTGCTATATGTGCAGAAGTCGTACCTCGTGTAATACCCACAATGGTTCCTCTTGCATGTTGATTCCAATAAGGTGCCCCTAATCCTGCAAAGGCAGGCACTAAATACACGCCGTCTGTTTCTTCCACTTGTTTTGCAAGCGCTTCCACTTCGGAAGAATTTCTAATTAAATGTAGTCCGTCTCTTAACCACTGCACTACGGCACCTCCAATAAATACACTTCCTTCTAATGCATAATAAGTATGTCCATTAATTTGTAAAGCAATAGTGGTTAATAAATTATTTTTTGAACTTACTGCTTTTTCACCCGTATGCATTAACATAAAACAACCTGTACCATAGGTATTTTTAACCATGCCAGGCTCGGTACACATTTGTCCAAACAAGGCAGATTGTTGATCTCCTGCAATGCCTGCAATAGGTATTTCATGGTGTGCAAATAACTGAGTAGTATGTCCATATACCTCACTGCTGCTTTTCACTTCAGGCAACATAGATATTGGCACATTTAATAATTTTAATAATTCTGTATCCCACTGGAGCGTATGAATATTAAATAACATGGTGCGAGAAGCATTGGTTACATCGGTTACATGTACTTTTCCATTGGTTAATTTCCAAACCAACCAAGTATCAATGGTACCAAAAATAAGTTCTCCTTTATTCGCTAAATCACGAGCGCCTGCTACATTATCTAAAATCCAATTAATTTTTGTGCCTGAAAAATAAGAATCAATGACCAAGCCTGTTTTTTCTTGGACCATTTTGGCATGGCCTTGTTTTTTTAAGTTGTCGCAAAAATCGGCAGTGCGTCGGTCCTGCCAAACAATGGCATTATAAATAGGTTGACCTGTGGTTTTATTCCAAACCACTGTGGTTTCTCTTTGATTGGTAATACCAATAGCAGCCACATCATTCACCGATAAGCCTTTCATGCTAATGGCTTCAGTAGCAACACCCATTTGTGTGCTCCAAATTTCTAAAGGATCATGTTCCACCCATCCTGGCTTTGGAAAAATTTGTTGAAATTCTTTTTGAGAAGTAGCGTGAATTTGACCTTGGTGATCAAATAAAATAGCACGACTACTTGTAGTACCCTGATCAAAGGATAAGATATATTTTGACATAACAATCGATTAATAAATTGTAATATAAAAAAAGAAATGCAGAAAAAGTAACTTGAATCTATCTTCTATTCTTTAACCAGCTCTCTGGATCAAAGAAAATCCCTTTTTCATTGTTAATCATAAATAGAAGTGCACCTTCTCCGTCTAAATTAATACCCGACCTGCCTAGCAAAGTACCGGCTCTTACTTCTTGGTCTTTACTTACATTAATGCTACTCAAATGCGTATAGGTAGAAAAATATTTTCCATGTTGAATAAAGACTGTTAAATCGCCATTAATATCTCCTGTATATTTCACTACTCCGTTGGCTACACTTTTCACAGCAGATCCTTTAGGCAAGGCCAATTCAATGCCATCGCTTTTACGATTTAATTTGGTGCCCGGAATATTTTCCACTCCAAAATGTATATATACATTACCTCTATCTACTGGCCAAGGTAGGTTCCCTTTATTGTTTTCAAATAAGATAGAGGCTTCTCTTCCCTCTTCAGTAGTTTCCAAGGCAGAGTAGGGTCGGTTATCAGTGGTGCTTGTCAAACCACCTTCTACATTACCTACTTTTGAATTTCTTGCACTCGTTTTGGTAGAAGCAGTTGCCTCGTTATTATTTTTAACAGCTGTTTTCCCTGCATCATTGGACGATTTTAATTTAGCTAATCTTTCTTTTTCTTTACGCTCAGCTTCTAAAGTTTCTCTTCTTATAATGGTTAACAAGGCAGACTGCATTTTCCTTCTTTGAGCCTCCTTCTGACGCACTTGTGCAGTAATTTCTTGCTCCTTACTTTTTAATTGTTTGACAATTTTATCTTGCTCTTTTTGGTCTACCACCAATACCTTTAGTTGTTCGTTCTGCACTACCAATGTCTTCAGTCTGTCTTTTTTATTGGCACCTAATATATTTATTTTAGCATTTAAATCGGTTTGGGATAAATCAATGGCATTCGCTTGTGCTTCTCTGTTTTGTCTATAGCTTTTTAAATAAGTAATTCTTTTTACAGCATCGTTAAAGCTACCTGCAGAAAATAAAAAATTTAAATACTCATAGCCACTTCTGCTTTTATAAGCAAATACAATACTTTTTTGATACCTAGTTTTTAAGGTATCTAAATCCTTATTTAATTTTTGAACATCTAATTGATTATTATAAATAGCGTCGTCTAAAATTTTCACTTGCTTCGCAATGCCATTGATGAGCGATTTTCTTTTCGATATTTTGCTTCTAATAGCCTCTAGTTGCCCTAAAGAATTTTTTTTATTCTTTTTAGTTTTTTCTAATAACTGATTTAGCTCATCTAATTCTTTTCTTAATGTTTGTTCTTGTTTTTGCAAGTCTTCTCTTGAGTCACTGGCTTGTGCAGAAGCATGCATAGAAAGCACCACTGTTGAAAATAAAATAAATAAAGCCCTTTTTATCATGTTGTCCTTTATTAGGTCAATAAATTATTTGCGTTTACCCAATTTAGGTATTGCAAAAGTATATTTTAATGGTTCATCAAAAGCGAATTCTTTCACTTCCATATGAATTGCTAACTTATTATTAGCCACTATTGAAATATCACGGAACTGAGGAAATTGAAACTTACCAAAGATAGTATGGTCGCTGTAAGAGATATCGCAAGTGCGGTGTTGATTAATATCTACATCATCTAATTTTAAAAGTAAAATTTTTGTGTTGTCCTCATTTAAAACAATTAAATTCTTAAATAAAGCACCTATCAAACCCACCTGTAATTTTCCATTATTGTTTTTATAAGAAACAATATTGGTGTTATTCATAAAAATGGGATTGCCTATTACTAAATCTTCAACAGTTGCGTAAGTAAAAGGTATTTTTAAGACTTCTTGCAAGTAGCTTAATGGCTTACGTTCTACTTTCTTACTTAAAGGATAAATTAAAACCACACTATCCTTATTAATAAGCGCCTTTAAGCCAATCACACCCATAGCGCCTCTCACCGTTAAATAAATGGCTTTATTTTTTTGAATACTTACATTGACAATATAATTATCTGCATTTTTTAAAGTTTCATAGTCTACTTTAAATTTGGCATTCATGGTGGTAAAATCAATTTTAGCTAGATCAATTTTATTCAATATGCCTTTGATAATAGCGGCAGAATCTACTTTTGGTTTTTTAGCAGCGAGTGCGGCATTGGTAGAATCGGTTTTTGATAAGGCATCTTTTATCACTTGCACTTTTTTATAAGTAGAGCAAGAAGCCAAAAACAAAACAAAACCAACAATATAAAAACCTTTTTTCATTGACTTATTATTTTTTACCTGTATGGCCAAAGCCGCCAACTCCTCTTTCAGTAGCTTCTATGGTTTCCACTTTTTCTAAAATTACTTTCTCCACTTTTTGAAAAACCATTTGCGCAATTCTATCTCCATCTGTTATAAGCTGTGGCTCATTGGATAAATTAATGAGTATTACTTTTAATTCGCCTCTATAATCTGCATCAATGGTGCCAGGTGTATTCAAACAAGTAAGTCCTTGCTTAATGGCTAGTCCACTTCTAGGTCGAATTTGCGCTTCCCAATTTTCAGGTAGGGCTAAAAACAATCCCGTAGGAATTAAAACTCTTTCCATGGGCGCCATTGTAATGGGGCTAGTCAAAAAGGCTCTAATGTCCATTCCTGATGAACCAGTAGTGGCATATTCCGGCAAAGGATGATGGCTTTTATTGACTATTTGAACCGCTGTTGACATATCAACAAAAATAGGCAATTAGAAGTAGAAAATGGTACCAAACCTAAGGGTATTAGATAAAGGATTTCTTGTAATACCACCTCCAGCAGGCACTAAATAAGAAATGTTAAATTTAGACTGTTGATATTGAAAGCTTGTTCCTAGGGTGAAATATTGCATACTACCTAGGTTCTTATTATTATCAATAAAGTAACCCCCTCTTATAAAAAAACGATTGGTATAATTATATTCTACACCCATTGAGGCTTTTAAAGATTCTCCAATGGGCATTCCATATTTATTATTAAATGAATTAAACCAACTCGATACAACCGATTGTGAAAAGTACTGATTCACCGATTCTGTATTGGAATTGTCGGGATTAGCAGGGACCATAATTCTATTTACATCTACACCAAATTCAATCGAATTTTCAGCATCTAATATACTTAAATACCCTATCCCCAAACCTAAATTGGCTGGAATAAAATATTTATTCTTTGTTTCATTGGAGTAACTTATTTTACCACCTAAATTAGATAGCAATAAGCCTGCATGAAAACCATGCATATCTTCGTTTTGTTTATAAAACATACTAATGTCTCCCGATAAAGTATTACCTGCTCGATAGTTTACGCCCAATCCTCCATAAGATCCTGAAACTAATCTAGAATGAATATAACGAAGCGTTACGCCCATACTTATTTTATCATTCAATAAAGTACTATAACCAAAATCGTAACTAAATTCAGAGGGTCTTTGAGAAGGTAAATTTATATTGCCTGCTTCATCTGAAAAGTCAATATTACCTAAACTAAAAAAACGAAGAGAGCTATTGATACTACTTTTATAATCTAATTTTTTATAAAATCCTGCACTGGCTAAATACACATCATTTAATCCTAAATCTTTCAACCAAGGTGTATAGTTAATTAAAAAACTTCTGTCTTCATTTAAGTAAGGCAGCTTAGCCGTATTGCCAAAAAGATCATTGGCTTCAGGTGACATTGCTAAAGATAAATTTCCCATACCGCCAGAGCGTGCATCGGGAGAAATTAACATAAAAGGAACAGCTGTACTTTGAATTCTAATGGGATTGACTTGCGCCTTTACCAATTGACTCATAAAAGCCATTACCAAAAATAAAAAAAGGCGACTATATCTACTACTCATCATAAAATTTCAGAATTGCTATTATTGAAATGCAAAGATACAAAATACATTGAGTGAATCTTTAAAATTTTACAAGTTTACTAGTTAAAAAACGAGTTCCAGTGCCATCATTAATACTTAATCTATAATAATAAACACCTGCTTGAATTTGGGCAGATCCAATACCAGCTCCATCCCAGTTAGCCACCACCCTATTGGCTTTATAGTTCCCATTTAATGGTTTGGTAAATAGCAGATTCCCCCTACCATCGTATAAGCTTAGATTTATTTCCAGGCTGACCCCTACTTTATTATGCTCAAAACTAAATTGAGTAAAATTTTGAAATGGATTGGGGTAATTATATAAATTTTTAAAACTTAATATTTCAGAGGCGGGAACTACAAAATTCAGGGTTTTGGTGGTGGAATTACCTAATAAGTCCCAAACTTTAATCATTATTGAATGCGCACCTTCTGCTAAAAGAGGTAAGGCATAGATTAAATTACCTTTTTGATAAGTATCCAAGTCGGCCAGAAAATAGTTATTGAGTACAATGGTATTTTTATAATCATTATCAATGACTAATACCATATCATGTCCTAATGCATTACCAGAAGTTTGAATGCCTGCGCTATCTGCCAGATTTAAAATTAAATTGGACCTTGCAGCGGCCCATCCACCAGGTATAAAATTACTATCGTTTAAAAATATTCTTAATTCAGGGCCTTGATTATCGTTCATTAAAACACCACCCGCATCAAGCGCTATTAAACTATCATACACACCCATGGCATCGGCTACATCATTATAAGCAGTTAATTGCATTTTTAAATTCTTTTGCAAGCTTACTTCTTTAGGTAATAAAAAATCTACTATAAAATTTCCCTTCGTCACCGTTACCTTTCCTTTAAACAAAATATTTTCTTGTATGGCTACCATGGTCACCCTACTTGTACCTGCATTTGCCAAAGTTTTTTTATTGGTGATTGCATCATATAAAACAAAATCAAGTAGTCCATTAAAATTGTTTAGTAAGACACCCTTATTATTGACAACTCCTTTAAGCGTATATTTATTACCTGCTAGTAAGGTATCTTTTCCCGTAAAAGGTTTTTGATTCAAACTTGTAATACCTATTTCATATTTAGGCAGCGACAAACGCATAGCAGGGTCTCCCAATAAACTAAACTTAAAAGCATTCATTCGATCTTCATCTGCCGACCATGCTTGCATTTTTGCTTTTTGCAATGCCTCTCCAATTGTTAAAAAATTGCCTAAAGAATCAGGCACCAATAATTGTTGTATAAAATGATCATTGATTTGTTTATTACTATAGGCGAAAACTAGTCTGCTAGCGGCTACTAGCCCAATTACCCCTTTACTATTTTTCATTAGTGCGTCAAATCCAAAAGGGCTTAACTGAGGCTGATCATAGGGCGCAAAATCGCAGGAGGCCGTAATCATTAAAGGTAATTTAGTAGCATTATTCCACTGAAGAACATCTGTTTGACTTATTACCGCTTCTTCCGCTAATCTTGCAAAGTTGCCATGCCCTGTATAATTTAAAATTAAACTACCCTCATTGACAGTTTGTACAATTTCACTATTCACTAATGGATAAGTATTGCCTGCAATATTTTTAGTGGCCGCAAATAGGTCTAAATAAATTTTCTTTTGATTCCAGCTTGATTTTTTTTGTTGCAAATGAGTAGAAATAGATTCTGCATCTTCTAAATGCAAATTATAATCACCATCGTCCGCCACCCAAGTAATTTTATTTTTCCAAGATCCTCCATTTAAATTTTTTTGATAATTAATTATTTTTTCAACAACTGTATCGGCCTCTGCAGTATTTCTTACAGGCAGTCTTCCAGTTGCTATAGCCAATTTTTTTATTTGCGTAAAATTATTAATATCATCATTGTCGGCTTGGATACTATAAAAATCATCGGATGGATAACTTGTAAGCACACCGGTTGATGCCGCAGATTCAAATACGGGAATTTGCGAAGCGCTATTGTAGTTTCTACTATTATAATTGGCAATACCGAATAACAATAAATAACGAGGGGCTGCTACTTTATTGGTGGCGGCCTTATTCAATAAATATTTTATAAAATTTCTAATGGCAATTGGGCTGGGTTGGCCTCCCGAAAATTCATTGAATATTTCATTCACATTTACAAGCTCTGTTTTTAAACCGTTAACGGTGGCATGATAATTTTGTAATTTTTTAGCAGCATTTAAATAATTAGGTGCTGAAACTATCAAATAGTCTGGAACATTCATGCCCGCCAAGTTTTGGTTGGTCATTGGCCCCAATAAACTGGGAACTTCATAGCCTTGTTGCTTGACTGCGAAAAATTCATGTAAGGTATCGGTTTGGTGCAGAAAACTTATTAAGCCATTAGTGGAAAAATCAGTAGAAATTTTTCTAGGGGATGCTGCATTTGTCACCTCCCATACCTCAGTACTAGCATCTCCATTTTGAATTTGATACTGCAGTAAATTTCCTTTTACAGAAGTTGCTATATTTCTAAATCCAAAACTATTAGCACCCCAAAAACCTAATTTTCTTTTAGCAGATAATTCTATATAGTCTATCCAACCAGCAGCCGCTGCATTATCTGATTGAAAATTAATATTTACGGAAGCGGGGCTAGCTAAATTTGTTGTTGAACTTAAAGTATAAGTAAAACTATCCAAACTAATATTTGCAGACTCATCATATAACAAACCACTTATAGCTGCCACCGATGTGGTTTTAATGGCATTATCATTAATACTAAAATTAAAATTGGCAGGGTTTTGATAAGTAGTGGCTGCATACCTACTTATCACATTCAATGGACTAGAAAGCACTAAACCATTTAAATTAATTGGATAAGATAATTTTGCTTGCTTACCCAAACCCTGTCCCATAGCAGGTCCTAACAATAATTTTCCACTATTTAAAATAGAAATGCTATCAACTTCTATTAACCATCTTTCGTCATATTGATCTACTATTTGAGCCGGTGCATTGAGCTTATCCATTGTGCTCATTCTTTTTCCATTGAGTCCAATACTTATAAAATAAAAAACAGAATCATGACTTGTGTTTTTATAATGAGTGGGTGTAAATTTTAATGCGTCTTGTTTCCACCCAACTGCACCTTGTGCATAAAATAAAACATAATCTTTTTCATCAATTTGATTATCGCCTCCATCAAAAACCTGAATGGCATTTTCTGTTAAAGCTGTTGAGACAGTAGCCGTGACTTTTTCCGTGAGCTGACTAAGATTATAATTAAATAATTGTAATTGTGTGGAACTAATGGGCAAAGGAAAACCTAGAGTCTTTAACTGAACACCTGTAATTTGATAAATACCTTGTTTAGAAATAGCTATTTTAGCCCATTTGCCAGTATTAAATGCAGCATTTTGAGCCCCTAAAAAGTAAGGATAAAAGATAAAAATCAATAAAACGATAAAAACACCCCTTCTCATATACTAAAATTAGGGTTTTAGTAACAGAACAATATAGTTCTATCTGAATAATTGATTAAAAAACAAAGTATATTCGCACTATCATTTAACCCCATTATTGAATAATTTATAGCGATGAATTTTATTAATAGTATTTTATTGTTTTTTGCCATCCTTTTAATAGGGCCTAGTATATTATCTAGCAATGAAAATAAGGCCATTTCGAATGCAGTTATATTAGCAGCTCCCAATGACCCTTATGCCGAAACTGTGCTTATGCGAGGCGGCACTTTTGCAATGGGCATGAACCAGGAGAGCATTATGGGCGAATGGAACAACAACCTAAGAAGAGTAACCGTGAGTTCTTTTAGAATTGACAAATACGAAGTAAGCAACAAAAAATATAGAGCCTATATCCATTGGCTAGAGAAAATTTTTATTCCTATTGGAAGAGATTCAATTGTAAGAGCTGCACTTCCCGATACAAGCGTTTGGAAAACAGAACTTTCTTATAACGACCCCATGGTGGAAGGTTATTTTAGATCTAACGCATTTAACGATTATCCTGTAGTAGGTGTGACTTGGGAACAAGCTAATAATTATTGCAGATGGAGAACAGATAGAGCCAATGAAAGTACCTTAATCAAATTCAAATTAATAGACCCAAAAAATCCTTATGTAGGAAAAATGGGTATTGTTATGAATACAAATGATTCAAGCAATGCTTCAGGCGCAACATCAAGACAAAGTTCAACGAATGTCAACAGAGGCAGAAATATAGATGATTTTATTATGATCCCAGACTTCAGATTACCTACGGAAGCGGAGTGGGAATATGCAGCCAAGCAAGCTTCTCAAGTTAATAATTCAAATAATAACAAACCCTCGAACGGTCCTAATTCAAGCCGCCCCAATGCTAGCTTAGTTACCAACGACGGCGCCTTCCCATGGGTAAATAATGGAAATGATGGAATTAGAAATTCAAACACTTCAAAAA
>JABMML010000225.1 GCA_013205585.1 Chitinophagaceae bacterium
CCATTTCTTAAACCACCAGCCAATGCCTCAAAACCACTTGCGTTAGATCCATTACCAGAACTATCTTTATTATTTTCCCAACCATAAGTATATTTTAATGTTTCTCCTGCTTTTTTATCTCCCCCCATCTCTAATACCAGTAAGCCCCATTCTATATCGGTTGGAATATGCCAACCAGCGGGAGCCAATCCTCTTGGATCATTCACGGCATACCAATTATATAATTTTCCAAATTGAGCTCCTTCCCCCATGTCATTATTATAATAACACCAGGCTGCTTTTCTAGCAGTTCCGTATGCCACCCATTCATCTTTGGTTTTGGATTCTGGAATCGTATCGCCATTTTTAAATGTAAACACATCTAAGTTTTTGATCATCCAACTATTCTCTCCAATTTTGACAGCATCAAAATCGGGTTCTTGTTTACATGCAGTCAATAGTATTAAAAGGGAAGCAAAAAAGCTTATATATAATTTCATTTTAATTAATTTATGCGCTTATTTTAAAGCAGGGTCGTTCTCTTTTTTAAGAAAATCGGCTGCTGAAAGTGAGCTCGATTCCCAATTTAAAAGGGCCTCATTAGGAACTTTTTCAATAGGCGTATGCCAGGAGCTTGAGGTTTCATTATAGGCTAAATTAGACTGCGCACTATAACAGGAAATAATGGACCATCTTGGGCTATTGGATAAGTTGGCTTCGGAGCGGTGTAGTATATTACTATGGAAGAAAAGGGCGTCCCCTGGTTCAATTTCAACATAAACTAAGTCCATAGTTTTCAATGCATTATCAACCATTGTTTGGTCTGCACCCACTTGTTCTCCTGCAAAACCATGGTTCACCCTGCCCAATTTATGAGAGCCTTTTATGACTTGAATACAGCCATTTTCTTTGTTGGCTTGGGTAAGTGCAATCATTACACTTACAAGTTGGTCGGGAAACATAAACTGGTTTTTATACCAGTAGCCATAATCTTGATGCCATTCCCAAGCGCCACCTACTTTAGGCTCTTTTTGCATGAGCTTAGAATGAAAATGACAAACGGGCGCCTCGCTGTCCATTAAATTAGCCACCGAATCCACCATTTTTTCACTTCTAGTTAAATAGCCAAAAACATCACTTCCTGGCGTGAACCATAAAGAAAGTCTGGTTTTCTTGCCTGTTTGATCGTTTAAGTCCAAGGCATTATTTTCCATAGCCTTATCCTGCAAGGCGGTGGAATACATTTTGTCTACTTCTTGTGTAGAACAAAAGTTTTTAACAATGATATAGCCATCTCTGTGGTAGGCTGTAATTTGTTGAGGATTTAGTAATGAAGACATATGGTAAATATATAAAATGATTATAAAAAAAGTAACTCTAATGAAGTAGTTGAATAAAGATTAGGAATGAAAAAAGTTTTGACTTCTAAATATACAAAAACTTTATAAAGGAAATAGTGACTAGACCCATTTTTTATTTAAATTGAGGAGTGAAAAATTCATAAAAAAGAGAAATGAAAATAACGAAAGAAGCTGTTGAGCTTGCAGCAAAAACCATTGAACCTTATATTCACCGTACACCAGTACTTACTAGTAAAAGTATTAATGAATTAACGGGTATTGATTTTTATTTTAAATGTGAGAACTTTCAAAAAATTGGGGCCTTTAAAATTAGAGGGGGCATGAACGCTAGTTTAAGTTTAAGTCCTGCACAATTAAAAAATGGAATTGCCACGCATTCTTCAGGCAATCACGCACAGGCCTTGGCTTATGCTGCTAAAACATTAGGCATACAAGCATACATAGTTATGCCAAAATCATCGCCTCAAGTAAAAATAGATGCCGTGAGAGGTTATGGTGCCAATGTTATTATATGTGAATCTAACCAAGCAGCCAGAGAAGCAGCCTTAGAAAAAATAGTAGCTGAAACGGGTGCTGAATTTATACATCCTTATGATGACTATAGAGTTATAACAGGGCAAGCCACTTGTGTAAAAGAATTAATAGAAGAAGTACCCGATCTTGAAATTGTTATTACACCAGTAGGTGGGGGTGGTTTACTTTCAGGCACTTGTTTAGGCGCGCAATTTTTTAAACCAGGTTTAAAAGTATACGGCGGAGAACCAGAAGGAGCAGCAGATGCGGTATTAAGTATACAATCGGGTAAAGTTGAAAAAGCCCCTTTTATAAATACCATTGCCGACGGATTATTAACCACACTCAGTGAACAAACCTTGGCTATTATTAAAGCGCATGTAACAGACATACTTTTAGTTTCTGAAGAAGAAATTATTGCAGCGCTTCGATTAATTTATGAAAGAATGAAAATAATTGTAGAGCCAAGCTGCGTGGTACCTTTTGCAGCAGCGATGCGCAATGCGCATTTATTCAAAGGAAAAAAAGTAGGTATTATTTTAACAGGAGGCAATGTGGATCTTACCAAATTTGGCACTTGGTTTCCCCCAAAAAATGAATAACTAAGTTTGCTGCCCTAAATAAATCTTATATTAGCAAAGAAAGAGACAAATAAAAAATATAAGATTAATACCTTAAAAAATAAAATCTTAAAAAGATTTAAAAATATAAACTTACTAAAATGAAAAAATACTTTGCATCAAAATATTTAAGATCAAAAAACTTTACACCTATGACTAAAAAATTATTATTAGTTGCTATAACTACTGTATTTGCGCTTAACTCTTTTAGTCAAGTGCTTTCTTATCAAACCGTTAAAAGTGCAAGTTTTGATTATTCAAAATTAGCCTTGATAGATGCCGAAGTAAATAAATATGTACAAAATCATTGGCTAGTAGGTTCAACGGTTATCATTGTAAAAGACAATAAGGTAGTGTATCATAAAGGTTTTGGTTATGCGAACGAAGTAAGTAAAACACCAATGCAAGAGAATGCTATTTACCGCATTATGAGTCAAACCAAGGCCATTACCAGTTTAGCTATTATGCAATTGTATGAAAAAGGTAAAATAGGATTAGATCAAAATGTTTCCGATTTTATTCCAAGTTTTAAAAACCCAACTGTTTTAAACAATTTTAATGCCAGCGATTCTAGTTATACTACCATTCCTGCTAAAAGAGAACTTACGATTCGTGATTTACTAACCCATACTTCTGGCATTGATTATACCGATATTGGTTCTGAAAATATGAATGCTATTTATACAAAGGCGGGCGTTCCCTCAGGCCTTGGTAAGTTTAAAGAAACCTTATTAGATAAAATGACAAAACTAGGTTCTCTACCTTTGGTGCATCAACCAGGAGAGAAATTTACTTATGGTCTTAATACCGACTTACTAGGCTGTATTGTTGAAATTGTAAGCGGCACAACCTTAGAAAATTATTTTCAAAAATATATATTTGACCCATTGGGTATGAAGGATACTTATTTTAATGTACCTGCTTCAAAAGGCAATCGTATGCCCACTGTGTATACCGAAAATGAGGCTAACCAAATTATAGAATGGGGACCCAGCTTTAGAAATTTAAATCCTAACTATCCATTAGTTGCTAAAACTTATTTTTCAGGTGGAGCTGGCTTATCTTCTACTGCCTATGATTATGCTATCTTTTTACAAATGATTTTAAATGGCGGCAAGTATAATGGCAAACAAATTATTGCGCCTAGAACTGCCGCTATTATGGTAAGTCCGCAATTAGATTATAAAACCCTTGGCAATGATGATTTTAGTTTAGGCTTTTCTATTACTTCTGAAAAATCGGCTCGTTTAAACTCAAGAAACAAAGGGTCTTTTTCTTGGGGTGGTTATTATGGAACTAATTACTGGGCCGATCCTGTAGATAATTTAGTAGTACTTGTTATGACTCAACATACACCAAATTCTCATGGGGAATTAACCAATAAAATTGAAAGAATCATTTACGGAAGTATGGTGAAGTAGCAATTACCCATGAGCTTATTCTAAATGTTTGATAAGATCGGTCTTACTCCATTTTTTGGTGTCTACTATCCAGGCACCTGTATGCTCTGTTATATTCATAAGTATATCCCAGGCTTGTGACATTAAACTTTTTTTAATGGCTGAATTTTTATAGACTTTATTCAGCTCCACTTTCCCAACGATTTCTCCATTTAATAAATAGGCGGTTTGATGAAATATCTTACCCACTACTTTATTGTTTTTGCCAAAAAAACAATCTCCAATTAAAATGCCAATAACTTTTTCTTGCTCTACATCCAAAATCATCATATTTTGAATATAAGCAACCGTTTCTTTGTTTTGATTTTGGATAAGATACATAGTGAAAATTAAGTGGTTAATTAGAGTTATAGAGGTAGTTACTTAGTTTGATAGATTGTTTGTTTGTGAATCATTTAGTGCTTTTTTTAACCAATCATTCAACAAATTTAGTCTTAAGCTACTTGATTATACGGAATTTGTTGCATTAATAGATGCACAATCTCTTCTGTTGAATGGGTTAATTTGAAAGGAATGGTATTGTCAGCTTGAATCCATTCAGTAAATACTTGATTAAAGTTTTTATCTATTTTTTTAATAACAGTAACCCCCAATTTTTGCAAGGCAGCTGCATTACATTCTTGTTCAAAATGGTTTAATATAGGTATACTTAAAAGTTTCTTTTTCAAATACAAAGCCTCTGCTGGCGTTTCAAAACCACCCGCTGTTATAATACCATGACATTGTATTAAACTATGCGTAAATGTTTTATTGTCGATAGGAAGTAGCGTTAAATTTTTATAATTAGTTGGCTGCTTCACTTCTTTTGTAAAAATTTCGAAATTAAATTTTGACTGTGTCAATAAATAAGG
>JABMML010000226.1 GCA_013205585.1 Chitinophagaceae bacterium
GCTTGCATAAAGTCCAATACTTCTTGATGATCCTTGGCTTTAAAATGAGGTATATTGTACATTGCTCGGTAGTTATTATTCTTATTTAATTTTATTTTTACTTATTCAAAAAATATTTCTACTTAAATATTAAATGGGAAGCTCGGTCGTTATTTTAATTTCATCCATTACAAATAAACTATTAATATGTGCCACCATGGGTAGCACGGCTAATTGTTCCTGATAAAATTTATTATAAGACTCTACATCTCTAGTGACTAATTTTAAATAATAATCAAAGCTGCCCGATACTAAACTGCAAGCAATAATTTCTGGAAATTTTGAAATAGTTTTTTCAAATTCAGAAAAATGGGAACGGGTTTGTTTGTCTAATGTTACTTGGCAGTGTACCACTAAACCAAGGTCTAATTTTTTTCTATCCAGCAGGGTTACATAATGTAAAATATAGCCTTCCGCTTCTAGTCTTTTAATACGGTCATGAGTAGGGCTAAGTGATAAATTAATGGCCGCACTAATGTCTTTTAACTTCGCTAGGGCATCCTTTTGTAAAATGCGTAAGATAGATTGGTCAATAGCGTCAAGTGCCATAGAGAAATAATTTCTGTTTTTAGGATAAATTCTACTGTAAATAACGTTATTTTTTGCTATTTACCCAAATTAACAAGATATTTTACCGAATATTGTCATTATTAAATGAATATTTCCTTTTAATCGATATTTGTACAGAAATAAAAACAAAAAATCATGGTTATAGGAGTTCCTAAAGAAATTAAGATTCAAGAGTATAGAGTGGGTTTGACACCAGAAGGTGCGGACGCACTTACAAGACAAGGTCATACAGTGAATGTAGAAACTAAGGCAGGTATTGGCTCTGGATTTTCTGACGAGGCTTATACAAAAGCAGGTGCAACAATTTTAGCAACGGCTAAAGAAGTATACGAGATTGCTGAAATGATTATTAAAGTAAAAGAACCACTTGCTGCAGAATTTCCACTTATTAAACCAGGACAAATTTTATTTACTTATTTCCACTTTGCAGCTTCAAAAGAATTAACAGATGCGATGATGAAATCGCATGCAGTTTGTATTGCTTATGAAACAGTAGAATTACCTGATGGCTCATTGCCACTATTAGTACCCATGTCTGAAGTGGCAGGAAGAATGGCTGTGAATGTAGGTGCTTATTATTTAGGCAAACCATTTGGTGGAAAAGGAAAATTATTAGGAGGAGTACCAGGTGTTAAACCAGCGGAAGTATTAATTATAGGGGGTGGTATTGTTGGAACGCAGGCCGCTAAAATGGCTGCAGGTTTAGGCGCCCATGTTACTATAATGGATACTAACTTAACACGTTTAAGATATTTATCGGATGTAATGCCAGCGAATGTAGTTACGCAGTATTCTACTTTAATGGCTATACAAGAAAAATTACCTACTGTTGACTTAGTAATAGGTGCTGTATTATTACATGGAGCAAAAGCGCCACATTTAATTAAGAAAGCCGATTTAGCTTTAATGGAAGCAGGTACTGTGGTGGTGGATGTAGCCGTTGACCAAGGAGGATGCATTGAAACTTGTAAACCTACTACACATGAAAACCCTGTGTACATGGAGCAAAATATTTTGCATTACTGTGTGGCAAATATGCCAGGGGCAGTTCCACAAACTTCTACACGCGCATTAACACAGGCTACTTTACCTTATGCCATCGCTATTGCGAATAAAGGATGGGAAAAAGCATGTGTTGAAAATGCAGCTTTAGCAAAAGGCTTAAATATAAAAGCAGGAAAAATTTTACATAAAGGCGTAGCCGACGCTTTCAACGCATAGTATTTGAAACTAAAAAGTCTATGAAAAACATTTTAGTCTTATGTACTGGCAATAGTTGCAGAAGTCAAATAGCCCATGGGTTTTTGGCAAATATGACTGCAGGTAAAGCCCATGTATATTCTGCAGGTGTGGAAACACATGGTGTGAACCCAAAGGCCATTACTACCATGAAAGAAATAGGTATTGATATCTCCAATCATACCTCTAATAATATTACCGAATACTTGGATGTCAATTTTGATTATGTGATTACCGTATGTGACAATGCTAAAGA
>JABMML010000227.1 GCA_013205585.1 Chitinophagaceae bacterium
ACAATCTCTTCTGTTGAATGGGTTAATTTGAATGGAATGGTATTGTCAGCTTGAATCCATTCAGTAAATACTTGATTAAAATTTTTATCTATTTTTTTAATAACGGTAACTCCCAATTTTTGCAAGGCAGCCCCGTTGCATTCTTGTTCAAAGTGTTTTAAAATAGGAATGCTTAAAAGTTTCTTTTTCAAATACAAGGCCTCTGCTGGCGTTTCAAAACCACCCGCTGTTATAATACCATGACATTGTATTAAACTATGCGTAAATGTTTTATTGTCAATAGGAAGTAGCGTTAAATTTTTATAATTAGTTGGCTGCTTCACTTCTTTTGTAAAAATTTCGAAATTAAATTTTGACTGTGTCAATAAATAAGGGCTTAAAACAGCAATTGAATACTGAGGTAAATAAACAGTGATATGCGAATTGTCTATAGGTGTTGCATTTATAATTTCGTCTTTGATAATAGGATTATAAATATTTTTATCATAGGATTCGAAATGCAAGCCCAGGTAGTCTGTACTTCTTACAAATTTATCAAGTATTAAATTTCCAATAGGATTAAAGGTATTAGCCCTAGGCGTTAATTTACTTTGAAAACTTGCTTGGTGACCAAATTGAATACTTTTTTTCTTTTTTAAAGAACATGCAAGCGAGGTTATAAATTCAAAGTCATTAATAATAACATCGTATTTTTCTACGGGTAAGGCCTTGGCTTCTTTGTAAATATTAAAACTTAAAGATTTTGAAATTTTACCATAATCCATACCACCTGTGGTCTTATAATGCAGGCTAATACCATCACTCTTATACTTAATGGGAAGTGGTGTTTGTAATTGCGCATTGGAACCACTCAGAAAAAAATCAACTTCTCCATACTTTTTTAAATAGGGATACAACTGCTCTGCCCTACTAATATGGCCATTACCTGTTCCTTGTATTGCGTAAAATATTTTCATGAATCAACTTAATTACATCGACACTTGAAATGCCACTTCCTTGGTCATTACACTTAACTCTTCTCTTAAATTGATAATTTTATTCTTCTTGCTTCCTTTTTCTTCTTCAAATTGCTTAGGATCATAATGATATAAAGTCCAAGCATTATCATAATACTCTAAGGAAGTTGAATTTTCTATCCAATCGCCGCTGTTTAAATAAGTAACGCTACCCTTATCGGTAGTCACCACACGATGTTGTGGTTGATGAATATGGCCACAAATTACATATTGATAATTATTTTCAATGGCAAGCTCTGCTGCAGTTTGTTCAAAATTATTAATCCAAGAAACTGCTTTTTTTACCCCATTTTTAACACTCTTACTCAAGCTCATCTTTTCTCTACCCATTAATTTCAAACTCCAATTCAAAATACTATTAATAAGTATTAGTAAATCATATCCATAGCCGCCCAATTTTGCTATTATTTTGGCGCCGCCTTTAGTAGTTCTATCAAATACATCCCCATGAAATACCCAATTCTTTTCGCCATTGATTTCAAAAACAATCTTATCTGTTAATTGAATATTGCCCATTTCGAAGTCGGCATATTTACGCAAGGCTTCATCATGATTGCCTGTGATATAAATAACCTTGGTATCCTTGCTGGCCATGCTAAATATTTGCTTAATCACCGCCATATGGCTTGTTGGGAAATAGCGCTTATTAAACTGCCAAATGTCTATAATGTCTCCGTTTAGAATGAGTGTTTTAGGCTTAATACTCTTTAAATAGTTAAGGGCCTCCTTTGCCTGACACCCAAAAGTGCCTAAATGTAGGTCACTTATGATACATATTTCCATTGGTCTTTTGTCCATGGGTAGTATTTTATGTAAATAACGCACAAGTAGTTAACAACAGTATCTGCCCTATATTACCATAATATTAATAAATTGTGAACGGAAAATTACTTCATCCTTGATTCGGTAATTTTACCAGAAAATTTGATAGCAAATGAAAGCAGAATTTATACCAAGAGATATTAGCTGGCTTAGCTTTAATGCCCGTGTTTTACAAGAAGCCAACGACCCAACAGTTACTTTAAAAGACAGAATTCGTTTTTTAGGTATTTTCTCTAATAATTTAGATGAGTTTTTCCGAGTGCGTGTGGCTACCCTTAAAAGAATGGTTGAATTAATTGATAAAAAGAAAAGTACTAATATAGATATAGTTGAATCACCTCAATTCATTTTAGATGAAATTCAAAGAGTGGTTTTAAAGCAGCAAAGTGAATTTTCTCGAATTTGGACTAATATTAATAAGGAGCTTATTAAAAGAAAAGTTTTAATTATAAACGAACGAAAATTAAATGCCGTTCAAAAGGAATTTGTAAAGGATTATTTTGACAATGTGGTACGTCCTTATATCATTCCTTTGATGATAGAAAACTTACCCGAGCTCCCTTATTTACGTGATAAAAGTTTGTACTTAGCCATTGTCATGAGAAATAATCAAAACGCCTATCAAGAAAAATTTTCCTTGATAGAAATTCCTTCAAGATCTATAGGTCGTTTTGTAATTTTACCTTCTGCTGCTGGTACAAAATCAATTATATTATTAGAAGACATTGTAAAGTTTAATTTACCCATTATATTTTCTCATTTCAAATTTAATAAATTTGATGCCCATGTATTTAAAATTACCAAGGACGCTGAAATTGATTTAGACCAAGAAGTAGGATTAAATTTTATAGAAAAAATTTCCAAGGGTATAAAAAATAGAAGAAAAGGAAAGCCAGTTCGTTTTGTATATGATAAAGACATGAACGCCGAACTATTAGACTACTTAATACAAAAATTACATCTTACGCGTAAAAGCAGTATTATTCCAGGAGGGCATATTCATAATTTCAGGCATTTTATGGACTTCCCTGATGTACTCGTAGAAAAACAAGAAAGACCTAAACCCTTTCCGCATCCTGCCTTTAGAAATAAAACGCAAGTCTCTGAAGTGATTTTGAAAAAAGATGTGATGCTTCATTTTCCCTATCATAATTACGACCCAGTAATTGACATGCTAAGAGAAGCTGCCATGGACGACAATGTAGTTTCTATTAAAATAACCGCTTACCGTTTAGCTAGTAATTCTAAAGTCATTAATGCCCTTATTAATGCCGCTAGAAATGGCAAAGAGGTGACTGTATTTTTAGAATTAAAGGCAAGATTTGATGAAGAAGCGAATTTAGAATGGAAAACCATGATGGAGGAAGAAGGCGTTAAGGTATTAGTGGGTATTCCTAATGTAAAAGTGCACGCTAAAATATGTGTCATTCAAAAAAGGGTTGAAAATAAACTAGTTCAATACGGATTTATTAGCACAGGTAATTTAAATGAAAAAACGGCAAGGGTTTATGCCGATCATTGTTTGTTAACAGCCAATAAGCACTTATTAATGGAGGTGAATAAAGTATTTACTTATTTAACTAATTGGCAATTAGGCGACAAGCCTATTGAAAAAAGTAAGCATTTATTGATATCGCCTATAAGTATGCGTAATAGTATTATTCATTTAATTAATGAAGAGATAAAATTTGCAAAGCAAGGACATGCTTCTCAAATTACGGTTAAACTTAATTCACTAAGCGATCATATTTTATTAGACCATCTTCAAAAAGCCATTAAAGCTGGCGTGAAAGTGAACTTAATTATTAGAGGTATACTTACCCTAAAAGAAGGTATGGAGAAATCAAAAAATCCTATTAATGCTATTAGTATTGTGGACCAATACCTAGAACATGCGCGGGTGATGATATTTCATAACAAGGGAAAACAAAAAGTGTATATCTCAAGTGCCGATTGGATGGTAAGAAACCTAGACCACCGTATTGAAGTAGCCGTTCCTATTCTAGATCTAAAAATAAAAAAAGAATTAATTGATATTATTAATATTCAATTAAAAGATAATCAAAAAGCTAGGATTTTGGATACAGATTTAAACAATAATTATGTATCTTCCCTTAGAACCAAAAAGGTGAAATCTCAGGTAGAAACCTACCATTACTTAATAGGAAAAAAATAGAATCAAATTGATACTCGCAGCAATAGATATTGGAAGTAACGCAGCAAGATTACTTATTTGTGAAGTCATAAAAAAAGGAAAAGAAGTCACCTTTAATAAATTAAACCTATTAAGAATTCCAGTTAGACTAGGTTTTGATGTTTTTGAAAAAGGAAGCATTGGCGGACAAAAAAAGAGAATGCTCATTAATACCATTAAGTCTTTTAATAATTTAATGAAGGTATACGAGGTGGATCATTATATGGCTTGTGCTACCAGTGCTATGCGAGATGCAGAAAATGCCAAAGAAATTATCAAAGAAATTAAATCAGAAACAAGTATTGAAATTGAAGTTATTACCGGAGAATTAGAAGCTGAAATTATTTACGAAAACCATATTGCCGAATTTTTAGATAATAATAAAAGTTATTTATATGTGGATGTAGGTGGCGGTAGTACCGAGCTTACTTTATATCATAAAGGCAGGGTCATTATTCAAAAGTCCTTTAATATTGGGACCGTTCGTTTGTTAACCAATAAGGTAAAGGATAGTACTTGGGAGGAAATGAAAGAAACCCTGAAGGAATTGGCTAAAAAATATGATAATATTATAGGTATTGGTTCGGGCGGCAATATCAATAAAGTATATTCTATTGCAGGCGCAAAGCCCAGTAAATCATTGACCTACGATGAAATCAAAGATATTTATAAGCAAATGGAGCCTTTAACTGTGGAAGAAAGAATGAAGCAGTATATTATTAAAGAAGACAGGGCTGAGGTAATTGTGCCTGCCTTGAAAATATATAATGCCATTTGTAAATGGGGCAATATCAATGAAATGCATGTGCCTAAAATAGGTTTGGCCGATGGGCTCATTCATCATTTATATGATATGGTGGAGTCTTAATTTTAGTATATTTAGTTAACCTAAATATATATTCCATGAAAAAGTACTTTTTTCTACTACTTGCGTTTATTCCCTTTCTAAGCTTTTCGCAATCAACGGATTCTGCTTGGGTCGTTAATAACTATACCAAAACAGAAATAATGGTGCCCATGCGTGATGGAACCAAATTATTTACGACTATTTATGCCCCCAAGGATAAAACAGAGAAGCATCCTATTTTATTAGAAAGAACACCTTATTCATGTGCACCCTATGGTGAAAATATTTTTAAACAATATTGGTACTCACCAAGAATGTACTTTTTAAAAGAAAACTATATTCTTATTGTTCAAGATGTGCGCGGTCGTTGGATGAGTGAAGGAAGTTTTGAAGATATAAGACCTTATATTCCTAATAAAAAACCAGGCCAAACTGATGAAGCTACTGACACTTACGATGCCATTGATTGGATGGTAAAAAATGTAACCAATAATAATGGCAATGTAGGTGTGTTTGGTATATCTTATCCTGGTTTCTATGCTACACAAGCAACACTTAGTAATCATCCAGCTTTAAAAGCTGTCAGCCCACAAGCGCCCGTAACAGAATGGTTTATTGGAGACGACTTTCACCACAACGGTGCCTTTATGCTTGCAGATGGTTTTGCTTTTTATGCAGGATTTGGAAAGCCAAGACCTAAGCCTACCACTGTTGGACCCTCAGGATTTAATTTCACTAACCCCGATAACTTCGATTTTTATTTGCAAACAGGGGCCATCACAAATTTTACAAAATTGATGGGCGATAGTATTCAGTTCTGGAAAGACTTAATGGCACATCCTAATTATGATGAATTTTGGCAAATAAGAAATGCAAGAAAACATGTAGAAGACATTAACCCCAATATTGCCACATTAATTGTAGGTGGTTTATATGATGCAGAAGATTGTTTTGGCGCATGGAATTTATATAAAGCCATTGAAGGCAAAGCGAAGAATAATAATAAATTGGTAATGGGTCCTTGGTACCATGGACAATGGGCAAGTAATGATGGCACTCATTTAGGCAATGTGCAATTTGGATCTAATACTAGCGAATGGTATGGTCAAAATATAGAGCTGCCCTTCTTTAATTATTATTTAAAAAATAAAGGAAGCATTGACCAAATAAAAGAAGCCAATATCTTTTTCTCAGGTTCTAATGAATGGAGACAATTACCTAGCTGGCCGGTGGCTGATATGAAAATGCAATCTTATTTATTAAGTAGTAATGGAAATTTAAAAGCGGGCAATAAAGCCAATACTGTAGCTGGTTATGAAGAATATATTAGTGACCCTGCTAAACCCGTTCCTTATATTTCAGATAACTATATGATGAAAAGCAAGCCTGCAAGAC
>JABMML010000228.1 GCA_013205585.1 Chitinophagaceae bacterium
GTATGGGCTTTATTAATTGAATTATTTATTTTTTCTAAAGCCTCCTTAGTAGTTACGCCTGAAAAACGACTATGATGCTGCCAACTATTCCAAACTTCATTGAGTTCAAAAAGATTGGCTTCTGCATATTTTTTATTATGGATACAATCCGATAAGGACTGCGCCACACTAATAGGATTAAATAAAATACCATGCGGGTTTTCAAATACCTTAAATAAATGGCTATTTAATTTAGCCCCCATATTTTCTGAAAAGCAAGAGCCTATTAAAAATAAATTATCCCTGTACCCAATAGAGTGTTCGGAACGTTTTGAAGGGAGGGTTAATTTAAATTTTAAGGTACTCATCACGCTTATTTTAAAGGAAACATTCTTTGTTTCATAGCTTCATATAAAATAATACCAGCAGCAACAGATACATTATAGGAATCAAAATTAGTGGCCATAGGTATTTTGAAAAAATAATCAGCAGCCTTCGCCAAATAAGGCTGTACGCCTCTACCCTCATCTCCCATAATAATACAAGAAGGAATGGTTAAATCTAATTCATGAATATTTTTTTCAGCGCGCATTTCACTGGTAAAAACTTGTATGCCATTTAAATGAAGTAAGTCCACCGCTTTTAATAAACTATTCACACGCACAATATGTATATGTTCCAATGCTCCTGCACTACTTTTAAAAGCTTCTTCATTTAAAGCGCCTACCCCTTTATCAGGAATAATTAAAGCCTGTGCACCACAGCAGTGTATACTTCTTCCAATGGCTCCAATATTTCTTACATCGGTGACACCATCTAGCATTAAAAAAAGGGGTGTTTGTGCTTTAGCTACCACAAAATCAATGACTTCTTGTAATTCTAAATATTTTACTTTAGAAATATAAGCAAGTACCCCCTGGTGATTCGCTTTCGATAATCCATTTAATTTTTCAATGGGTACTAATTGTATAGGAATATTTTTTTCTCTAGCAGCATTTTTAATTTCAGTTAAGCCCTCTCCTTGTGCATTTTTTTGTATGAGTATTTTTTCAATATTGGTACCCGATTCAAAAGCCTCTATTAATGGCTGACGGCCAATAATAAATTTGCGCTCAGTACTAGGACCACGCTCTGCATTAAATCTTGGTCTTGGTTTGTAAGGTCTATCTGGTCTTGACGGTCTTTGCTCCATATTGTTCAAAGTTAAACGATTTTTGATTGCATCGCATTCCATTTCAAAATGGCAGCCACAGAAATTGAATCGGTAATTTTTCCTTCCATTACCCAGTTTACAGCGGTGTTAAAAGGCATTTTTTGAACAGCTAATTTTTCAGTGTCATCCGGCTTCGCTTCTCCAGCTATTAAGTCTTGGGCTACATACACTACTGCATACTCATCAGATACTGAATTGGAAACATGCATGCGTAAAATTTCTGTCCAAGTTTTTGCTTCAAAACCTGTCTCTTCTTTTAATTCTCTTTTTGCAGCTGTTAAATAATCAGTTCCTTCAGGGCAACCCCCTTCTGGAATTTCCCAACTGTATTCATTCAAAGCAAAGCGGTACTGACCTACTAAATAAGTATCCCCGTTCTCATCTATTACAATAACGCCAATAGCAATATTTTTAAAATGTACTTTCCCATAAATACCTGGGGTACCTGCAGGGGTTATCACTTCGTACTGGGTTAAGTTAATCCAAGGATTATCGTATACCAATTTGCCGCTAATAGTTACCCAGGGATTTTTTTCTTGTTCCATAAAATTGTATTAATCAATTGTCCATGATTTAAGTGCAGTTCGCCTATATCTTCTAAATAAAAAGCCCTCCTGAAAAATCGGGAGGGTTTTTTATTTTTATAGATTTTTTATAAAATATAAAAATCTATAAAACCTCTCTAATGATTTTAAAAAACCCTCTCGAATCTCGAGAGGGTTTTTATAATTCAATGCATTTATTATTTTAAACCGAAAGCTTTTTTCACTTTCGCTACATAATCTAATTTCTCCCAAGTAAATAATTCTACTTTCATAGTTTTTGATTTACCATCGGGTGTAGTAAATGTTTTAGTCACTGTTTCGTTCTTACGACCCATATGTCCGTAAGCAGCCGTTTCGCTATACATTGGTGTTCTTAACTTTAATCTTTGCTCAATAAAGTAAGGACGTAAATCAAATATAGATTCAACTAATTTACCAATTTGACCATCGTTTAATTTTACTTTAGCAGTACCATAAGTATTTACGTTAATAGAAGTAGGTTTCGCTACACCAATGGCGTAAGAAACTTGAACTAATACCTCAGTCGCTACACCAGCAGCTACTAAGTTCTTTGCAATATGACGCGTTGCATAAGCAGCAGAACGGTCTACCTTACTAGGATCTTTACCAGAGAAGGCTCCACCACCGTGTGCACCTTTACCACCGTAAGTATCTACAATAATTTTACGGCCAGTTAAACCAGTGTCACCATGTGGACCACCAATTACAAACTTACCTGTTGGGTTAATATGATAAGTAA
>JABMML010000229.1 GCA_013205585.1 Chitinophagaceae bacterium
AAACCAATATAACCAGTACAAGAGAACACATAACCATTCGTACCAGTACTAGGGATATATGCGGTTGTTTTTTGGCCATAATCAGCGAAGATTATATTGTTTGTTGCCAATTTAGCTGCACCAGTAGCTGGGTCAACATTGATGATCAAATCGGCTACTTTATCACCGTAAGCTGGATTAGGCCATACTTCAGAGAGATTGATTTGGTTAGCACCTGGACCATCTGTAACTTTTACAACATCCCCAACAGACCAGTCAGCCCAGTCATCTTGGACAACAGTGTACAAGCCAGTCATACCACCTGTAAATGGACAAACCACAAAAGCAGTCCAACGCATACAAGCTTTATAACCAGCTGCTGATTCTAATGCTCCTATAGTATTAGAAATATCATAAGTTTTTCCATCTTCTGTAACCACTTGATGATAAAAAGTGTAAAACTGACCTGGCTTAAATAAAGCTGCAGTAGTAGTACCGTAAGCCTTAGCTATATCAGCACCTGTAGCTGAAATTGTAGTTGTACCAGACATTGGAACTGTTTTTACTAATTTCCATGCCTTTGGATCTGCAGAAGACCCTTTGAACACATACAATTTTACTTCTTTGATTTTTACACCATTCTCGTAAGGATCAATCTTTACTCCCACTGTTGATGCATCAATAGCAGCAAAGTTTAGATTGGCATTAGTGGTTGAGTTTAAGGTAACATACGCTCCCTTACCCAAGTTGTTAACGTCAACAAATGGATTATTAAGTGCAAGGTCATCTTTTTGACAAGACGAAACCAATGCCGTAAAGGCAATTGCAACTAATATTTTATTGAATATTTTTTTCATTATTGTCAAGTTTATTAATTGATGAAATTATCAGCGTTATTATCCCAGAATACTTTTTCTGCTTTAATACCCAAGGCTTTCTGCGCTGGCGCATTCAAGTTTCTGTTCACATATACTGAAGGATAGTAGAATGAACGGACAAAGAAACCTGGAGCTGCAGAGTAAACCGTTGGTTGCATATTCTTAGGATAACCAGTTAAACGGTAAGCATTGTATGCTTCCCATCCATTACCCCATGTAGATAAATAATATTCTTTCACAATAATTGCTAACTTATCATTGTCTGTTGCAGCAGCATCGAAAGAAGCTAATACAAGATCTATGTAGTTAGTAATTGTTGCAGAAGTAGCAGCAAATGTAGCACTTGGAGTTACACCTACAGTTGCAGGAAATCCAGTTACTTTAGCCATATTATTTTCTATTGCAGTTTTTAAACTAGCTCTTGCAGCAGCCATACCACCTGTAATTACACCAGATGCAGCAGCTTCCGCTAATTTGAAATGCGTAAATTCAGAGTTCCAGATTGGTAAGATACCAGCACCTTTACCACCTACTTCTAAACCAACCTTTGTGTTTTGGTTTTCATCAAATAAACCAGCTGCTGGGTAAACACCCCATGTTGTTCTGAAAGAACCGTCTGGAGGAGTACCGCTGTTATCACCATGGTCACGACCCCAAAAGCCTGTTCCAATATAACAGAATGGTTGATCATCTGTATAATGCGCTGGTCTTGGGAAAGTAACACATGTTAAAGTGATTTCATTTACGTTAGCACCAGAAGTGTTTTGACGATAGAAATAATAACGTTGTCTTGGATCTAAAGTTGTACCCTTAGCACCAGAAACAGTACCGCCATTTTTTTCTGCCACCACAGCCCACATAAACCAATCTCCCATGTACTCACCTACAGAACCTGCAGCATTGTAGTTGCCAGCATAATCTGGATGACGAGAATCTGGAGAATTTCTGTTTATACCATACTTAAAGTTGAAGTCATTTGTTGCAGTCTTGATTAAATTACCAGAAGTAACCAATGCTTGAATTTTAGCCGCAGCACCTGCATCTACTTTACGCGTTTGCATTAACAATTTAAATTTCATTGTATTAGAAGCAGTAATCCACTTAGCTGCACTATTACCATAGAATAAATCATTACCTACGTTAGCACTTGTTTTACCAAAGTCTACAATGGCGTCATCTAATATGGCAATGGCTGCAGCATATACAGCAGCACCTTTGTCTTGCTTAGGATTAGGATTTTCAATACCTAATTCAGCTTCTGTCCATGGTATATCACCAAAGGCATCTACCATTGTAGCTAGTGCATAAGCTTTAAAAAACTTAGCCATACCAGACGCTCTAAACTTATTTTGTTTTTGAGCCAATGGAATAAGGGCATTTGCGTTCTTAATAATGGTTGTATAACCTGTAGACCATAAACCATCAGATGTACCAGGTGAGTATGCATTTGAATAAAGAGGGCCATACATAGTTTGTTGTCTAGTTAATTGGCCTCCTAAATTAGATGCTTCATCAAAAAAACCTGTGAATGATAATTGAACCTGATTCAATAAAAGGTCCACATCGGCAGTATTCACAGAAGGAGCATTTGGATTCTCTAGAAGAGAATCTAATTCCTTGTTACATGCAACCGTAGTTGAAAATAACGCAAGGATTAGTATAATTTTAAAATATTTCATATTCTTTACTTTTTACTTAGTTAGTATTAAAAGGTTACTCTTACACTTAGACCCATTCTACGCGCAGAAGGACCAGTGATAAATTCTAAACCCTTACCATTACCTACTCCTAAACTATTTGTTTCAGGATCAAAGTTCATGTACTTAGGGAAGTTAGGTGCATAATACCAAAGGTTGCTACCATTCGCAGTGAATGATACGCTACCAAAAGGTGTTTTGTTTAATAACTTCTCAGGTAATGCATAAGACAAAGACATATCTCTTAATCTTACTACAGTGGCATCAAATATACCTGATTGATCTGGACCAAACACGTTATTGAAATAACCTTGAGTAGCACTTACTTGTTGATTATTTGGTTGGCCATTTGCAGTTACACCAGGTAAGATATATGGTGCTGAACGGTCAAACTCTGTATCTTTTGTAACACCTCTAGCCAATAAAGATCTAGCAGTTGAAGAGTACATATCACCACCACAAGTATAATCCACTTGGAATCTAAATGTTAATGATTTGTATGTTACACTATTAATACCAGATACTCTGTACTTAGGATTTGGATCACCAATGATACCAATTGTAGTAGAAGCTAAGTAATCTCCACCAGCACCTACTAATAATTGACCATCAGAATATCTTTGGAATTGATACCCTTTGATGATACCCAAAGGTTGACCGTTGATTGCGAAGTTACCCAATGTAGTATAACCAGCATAAAGGATTTCTTTTAAGTCAGTAGGAATATCAGATACCAATGATTGATTCAATGTATAGTTACCAGTTACTTCCCAAACCCAATCTTTATTTCTGATAATCTTGTAGGCAATTTGAGCTTCAATACCTTTGTTAGTTACTTTACCAGCATTGATTTGTTGAGTTGTATAACCAGTTGAAGGATCCAAAGCTCTAAACAAGATTTGATCATTAGAAACTCTTTGGTAAAAAGTGATATCAGTACTCAATCTGCTTTGGAAGAACTTACCTTCAATACCAGTCTCTATCTCTTCCATCAACTCAGGCTTCAAATTTGGATTAGGTAAGAAGTTAGGGATATTGTTAGTATTAATAACCGAACCAGAAGCTGTCAAAAAGTTTCTAGTAGAAATGTCTAACGCAGATCTTGTAGAATAAGGACTAGGGAAGTTAGCTGCGGTAGAATAACCTAAACGAAGTTTTAAGTAATTCACATTCTTTTTATTTCTTAAGAAATCAAGCGCTTCCGTTGCAATAAATGAACCACTAATATTTGGGTAGAAAATACTTCTATTAGCAGATTCTAAAGTTGAAGTCCAGCTATTTCTTCCACCCACTACTAAGTAAGCAAATTGCTTATAAGCTAAAGTTGCGGTAGTAAACGCACCAATTGAAAGACTTCTTATTTTGTAATCCATGTCAGCACCCGCTTCGTTTACAATATCGTGTGTGATAAAGTTGGTATGATCTAATAAACCAAATACTAATTGATCTTTACTTGTAACACCCATTTGGTTATAGCTTAAATCTCTAGAGTTTAAACCTGCTAATACGTCAAAACTGAAATCATTGTTGATATCCGTTTTATAAGTAGTAGTTAAGGTATGGTCTAAGATAGCATTGTTACCAGTAGATGTTCTTAAGAAACCTTGAGGATAGTAAGTACCCCCTTTGTTTTGAGCATATAATTGGGAGTTAGAATAGTTATCATAACCAAAACGATATTGAACTTTTATTTTTTGGCTCAAATCATAGTTCATAGAAATCTGACCAAAGTTTCTGCTTACTTTATCTCTAGTGAATGAGTTTTTTAAAGTCCAACGTGGGTTTTGGATATCATTACCGTTTCTGTAGTATACATGAGAACCATCAATTGGATTCTCGAATTCTAATCCCATTAAATCTACCGCAGTTGGCGTATACATAACGTCACCATATAAAGATGGGTTAGACGCAGTAGAACCAAATGAAGGAGAAGTTGGAGGAGATGCAACATCTGTTTGAACGTGGTTGAAAGTACCATTCAATGTTAACTTGTTTGATAATTTCATAGTACCACCCATAGAGATATTGTTCTTCATAGAACCGTTACCTTGAACGAAACCTTGATCGTCGGTATAACCATAGTTAATATTATAATTTAAATTTTGTGCAGAACCTGCAAAGTTTACGGAAGTGTTTTTAGAAACACCATCACGGAAAAATCTTGAAACGCTATTATAATATTTATATTCATATTCTTTACTACCTATGTATTGCGGAAAAGCAGCATTTAAGGCAGCTCTGCTATAAGGGTGCGTCACCTTTGTTGGAGGATCGGTAAACTTTGCTCCCCAGTTAGAGAAGAATGCTAAACCTAAACTCAAATCAAAACCACCACCATAGGAGGTGTTGTATTCTGGTAAATTAGCAACTTGGTTAACAGCATAAGACTGAGTAACAGTTACTTCATTTTTCTTTCTAGTTTTTTGAGTAGAACCGTTTTTGGTAGTAACCAAGATTACACCATTTCTACCTAACTCACCATATAATGTTGTCGCACTCAAACCTTTTAAGATATCGATTGTCTCAACGTTGTTTGGATCAAGATCCAAGAAACGGCTAGGCGTGTTATTACCAAAAGTAAATCCAGCTTGGTTATTCGTACCGCCATCAAATGGTACACCATCTACAACCCATAATGGTTGAGAGTTACCAGAGATTGTACTAACCGCACGAATTATTATGTTGGTACCAGAACCAGATAAACCACTAGATGGACCAATGTTTACCCCTGGTGCTTTACCATTTAATAAACGCGCAATATCAATTTCAGGTTTTTGTTCTAAATCTTTTTTACTAATTGAAGAAACAGCATAACCTAATGCTTTCTTTTCTTTTTTAATACCTAAGGCTGTAACAACCACCTCACTTAAATCTTCTTTTAACGATTTTAAAGTAAAATTAGTTACTGCTTGCGATGCGGCTTCTTTCTTCTCAAAGCCTACACTTGAAACTAGCAAAACAGCACCAGATTTTACACTGATTCTGTAATTACCATTTGGATCAGTTAGCGTTCTGTTTTTTGATACACTTTTCTCAGAAACCACAGCACCTTCTACTGGAGCACCATTTTCATCGGATACTTTACCAGTGACAGATGTGTTTTGAGCGATCGCCGCTTGGATGGAGAAAAACGCAAAAAACAAACACCATAATAGTTTTTTTCTCATGTTGTTGTTTATTATTTAAAAAAATCTTATATAAATGCAATTTATGTTAAAAAACTTAAACAATTTAACTATTTAATAACAGTAATTATATGTTTGAGGGGTAATATGGTGTTTTTAAATTAATATTTAAATTTAAAATATATATAATATATTGATTATAAGTATTTTATAATAAATTTATAAACTTTGCTCCATTACAATAAAAAACTGAAATTTTTTCAATTAAGCCCTTATTTAACAGCCTGAGGAGTCAAAAATGGTTATTTCTTGTTAATAACCGATTGTAAATAGGTTTCTAATTCATCTATTTCTTTGTCTGAAATATGCTTAAAGGCTGGCATATTCCCCTTGCCATTGGAGATTAAATTTCTGAAACTAGACTTATCGTTTAAATAGTTGGATTTAACCAAAGAAGGATTTCTATTTCCATCTCCATTTAGATTGCTTTGATGACAATTGGTACAGTAGGTCTGGTAAATTTGCTCGCCAATTTTACTATATTTTATTTGAATGATATCCTTTATGGGATCTGGTGTTTTAATATTATTG
>JABMML010000230.1 GCA_013205585.1 Chitinophagaceae bacterium
AAATGATTTAGTCAATTTATCAGAAAGTCAAATAGATAGTATCCATTCAGTATGGTTTATTGCTTGTTCTATTTTTAACTTAAAAAAAGAGCGTGTTTTTCAAAAAACAATTATGTTGGGCTTTACCCCCGTTGAATCTCTTGGGCTAGGTTATACTATTAAGTCCACGCCTAGTACGCCCAGCTTGTTATACAATGCAATTGCTAAGGCGATGAACTATTTGAACACAGAAGGAGACGAAATAGATTTTATCAATGTCAAAGTTCCTGCAGCCTATGCCACAGACAATTACTGGATGCCCTTTGTGCACAATATGCCAAGAATAATATTTGATACTACAAAGAAGTTCATTTCTTTTGAAGACAATGCAGGACTGCACGCTTTAAGAATGCCGCCCGCTGTTTTGAAAAAAATAAACAACAAAGATAAATCTGAAACTAACCCCTACAAAAACTTAGTGGAGCTCCTTAGAAGAACAAGACCTCAGTTCAACAGAAATGAATACTATCAAGTCATGCAGCCTCTCAGAGATATTAAAAATAATATCGATTATACTTTAGAATCCTATATTGAATTTAATAGCGCGCCGGTATTCGGGGATAATAATATTCCTAAATTGGCTATTCAATTTTTACCTGAAGTCACACATCGTATTTTTCAAGACAAGGATAGCATTGGCTATTTTAGCGTTAAAGAATTTGTCAAAGAAGAAAATAAATTTTATTACCCTGATATTGTTTACAATGGTTACGACTCTAGCCGTTCAGCGAACCTAGGTACCTTTTTTGCAAAACAACCCATCACGCATTCAAGAGTTATTAGCGGCAAATCAATGAATCATGATTTTTCGATTCAACTAAATTATGAAAATAATATTACTACCCTGCTTATTGATAAGCAAATAGTCATGGTTATCAGTGGGAATAAAAAACCCGTTCAAATGGTAGAAAAAAGAACTACCCTTCTTGCATTAGAAAATTTATTATTACTTATTGCTTATGCAGAAATATTTCAACAACCTGGATAAACAAACTATTGCATGCGAATTGTAAGTTATAATGTCAATGGAATTAGAGCCGCTATTAAAAAAGGGCTAATCGAATGGCTAACAGAATACCCCGTAGATGTTTTTTGTGTTCAAGAAACCAAGGCTAGCGAAAATGATATCGACCTTTCTTTATTCACTGCACTTGGCTACCATGTATCCTGGTTCTCTGCACAAAAAAAAGGTTATAGTGGAGTCGCTATTTTTAGTAAAATAAAACCCAACCTAGTGCAAACTGGCAATGGATTTGCAATGAGCGATTTTGAGGGCAGGGTCATTAGAGTAGATATAGGTGATTTAACCATTGTAAATGCCTATTTCCCCTCTGGAAGCAGTGGCGATGAAAGACAGACCTATAAATATCAATGGCTAAAAGAGTTTGAAACCTATTTAAAAAAACTGCAAAAGAAACGTCCGAAAATTCTGCTTGCAGGCGACTATAATATTGCCCACCAAGAAATAGATATTCATGATCCGAAAGGCAATAAAAAATCTTCTGGTTTTTTACCCGAAGAAAGAGCCTGGATGGATAGCTTTTTAAAAAATGGATGGATAGATAGTTATAGAAAAATAAATCCTACCGCCACGGGTGGTTATTCTTGGTGGACCCAAAGATTCCCGAGTGTGAGGCTGCAAAATAAAGGATGGCGTATTGATTATTTATGCACTACAGAAGCCCTAGGGAGCTCTATTAAAGCCGCTACCATACTGCCTATGGTAAAACATAGTGACCACTGCCCCATTGTTATAGAATTAAAATAAAATATAAAATTATTTTCATGAAAGTGTATAATATTAGTTTTCAAATTGATCCCACTTTAGAATTTCAATGGTTGGAATGGATGAAAAATAATTTTATTCCTAGCTTAATGTC
Organism: Chitinophagaceae bacterium; assembly: GCA_013205585.1. Lineage (GTDB taxonomy): Bacteria > Bacteroidota > Bacteroidia > Chitinophagales > Chitinophagaceae > Sediminibacterium. The sequence goes on from JABMML010000230.1 coordinate 1,920, forward strand.
AAGTCAAAGTTTTACAGAAAATAAATTTTATCAAATTAAGGTGAATGCCGACCAATCGCCCACTTATACTTTACAACTTTATTGTGACAACATGGAGCTATGGCAGGCCTACCAACAATTACAGGCAAATGACCATTTAAAGGAAGTAGCCCTCGCTTGGGGTGAGAAATGCTACTATTTTTGCACCGAAATGCAAATTGTGAATTGAATGTGGATAGATTAAATTGCGGAAACTCAAGGCAGGCCTATATTTCAGCCGATTATCAATGAAACTCAATGTCAGCAAGGATTTCATATGTTTTTCATTGAATACATTATACTAACGAATTCCGTGATTTTGTACGAAATCCTTGCTATTTAAGGGTTTCAAGCGAAAATTAAAAATGCATTTTGAAAAAAAATATTTTTTCAATTGATAAAAGCCAATAAATTTGTTATATCGTTTTAACCTTATAAAAAACACATCTATGAACAAAGCAGAATTGATCGCTCACATTGCTGACAATGCAGAGATCGCAAAAACACAAGCTAACGCAGCTTTAGACGCATTTATCGAAGCAGTTACAAAAGCCTTGAAAAAAGGAGATAAAGTAACTTTAGTAGGATTTGGTACATTCTCAGTTTCTAAGCGTGCTGCTCGTATGGGCCGCAATCCACAAACTGGAGCTGCTATCAAAATCAAAGCTAAGAAAGTTGCAAAATTCAAAGCAGGTAAAGAATTGAGCGGTAAATTATAGTTTTAGTGACTAAAATCGCTTAATTACAAGATTTTGAAAAAAAACCCTCGTATGTGCGAGGGTTTTTTTATTTTTGCTGTCCAATCAACAATTAACAAAAAACAAGAATATGGGAAGAGGAGATAAAAAAACAGCTAAAGGAAAAAGATTTAAAGGTTCTTTTGGCGTAAGCAGACCACATAAAGTGGCTAGCAAAGGTGCTAAAGCGGCTACTGCTGTAAAAACTGAAAAAGTAACTGCCCCTAAAGCAGCGGTTGTAAAAACTGAAAAAGTAGCTGCCCCTAAAGCAGCGGCTGTAAAAACTGAAAAAGTAACTAAAGCGAAAGCTTAACTAACTTAAAGTATTTATGAAACGAATTTCGTTACTAGTACTCTCTCAATTATTAGTGGCAAGCGCTATGGCACAATGCTCCATCTGTACCAAAACTGCCGGTCAAATTGGGCAGGAAGCTGGGAAGGGTTTCAACGCGGGTATACTATACCTTGCAGCTATGCCTTTTGCCATTGCAGGCTTTGTCGCCTTCAAATGGTGGAAGCAGGATAAACAATAACCCCCTCAATGAAAATTATTGAATCCATTAAGCTTTTACACAGAGTTTATAAATACAGTAAAAGCGATAAGGGAGAGTTTGCCTATATCAAAAAGTCTATTCAAAAAGGAGACCTCGTTTTTGATATCGGTGCCCATAAAGCAGGCTACTTATATCAGATGTTACAAGAAACGGGTAAAGAAGGAAGCCTAATTGGTTTTGAACCGCAACAAATTCTTTTTACTTATTTAGAAGAAATAAAAAATCTATTTCATTGGGACAATGTGGTCATTGAGCATATTGCACTGTCCAATGTATCTGGGCAAAGCAATCTATACCTACCTGCCCTATTAAATGGTAAATTAAGCTCTCCTAGCGCCACTATTGTGGAACATGAAAACGATATTAATTTTCAAACCACTGAAAAAGTCATCATCACTACCTTGGATGAATACTGCGAGAAACATCAACTCATTCCTCATTTTTTAAAAGTAGATGTTGAGGGCAATGAATTAAAAGTATTTAAGGGGGCGGAAACTATACTAAAAAAACACAGGCCTAAAATTTTAGTAGAAATTGAAGCGAGGCATATTGGCAAAGAGCAAGTGATGGAAACAATTCATTATTTAGAATCGCTGGGCTATGAAGGAAAAATTATTCAAGGAACTCATTTCATTCCATGTGTCGAATTTAGTTTTGAAAAATTTCAAGACTTTAGTAATAAAGCAACTTACTCTAATAATTTTATTTTTGAATAAAGTTTTTAATAAAATGTTTGTGCAAATTTAAAAACATTAAAATTTGCTTTAGTACACTCCGAGGCTAAACTGGTTTTCACTTTTTCTATATCTACCTGATTCATTTTGCTAGCCATAATTAATTGCACCACTTTATTAAAGAACATTTCTTTTTTCTGTAGACCATCCTGCATGGCTAATTGATGTGCTTCCATTGCTTTTAGTAAATCCGCAATACCTTCTCTCTCTGTAGCAATGGTACTTACTACTGCTGGCGCTAATTGAGTTGGTGCATTTTCTGCAATCATTTGTTGTAAATGATTAACAAATATTTGCGCATTGGGTCGGTCGCTTTTATTGACTACAAATACATTGGCAATTTCCATTAAACCCGATTTCATCATCTGCACTTCATCTCCTGCTTCTGGCACTAAGACGACCACTGTGGTATCTGCCAAGGAGGCTATCTCTACCTCTGATTGCCCCACACCCACTGTTTCCACCACGATATAATCAAAGCCTGCAGACTGCATTAAAGTAGTCAAGGAAAGCATGGCCATATTGAGGCCGCCTAAATGCCCTCTTGAAGCAAGGGATCTTATGTACACCTGAGGATGTAAATACCAATCCTTCATACGAATTCGATCACCTAAAATAGCTCCTTGATGAAAAGGGGATGAAGGATCCACCGATAAGACAGCTACTTTTTTACCCTCATTTACCCAAGTAGTAATAAGCGCATTAATTAAAGTGCTTTTACCTGCACCAGGAGGACCCGTTACTCCAATAATTGGAACAGTAGCAGGAAGTAAATCTTCTAAAAAAGTATTGGCAGCTACTACACTATTTTCAATAAAGGATATAGCCTTTGCTAATAATAGAAAGTCTCCTTTATCCACCCCTTGTTTAATAGCTGAAATTGAATGCATGATTATTTTCTGATAATTTTATAATTTTTAAAATCAAAGGGTCGAATGCCTGTTAATTTTTCAAAATAATACAAGCATTTATTTTTAAATGAAAACTTTTTTTGTGAAAGGTCTAAGTCAATTATCCAATTTTGTCTTTGTATTCTATTAAGCATAACCCCAGGATGCGTGCCTGTAAATTTTTCTAAAGAATCAAAACCCGTAAAATCATAATCCGCGGGGCTTGATTTTATTTTTTCTAACTGCGTATCATCGTTCCAATAAACACTACTCTCTTTTATTTTTTTGCGCATCTGCACTGGGCTCTTTACCCAGCCATAATGATAAATACTTGCATCAATACGGGCCACAGGTAATTTTGCTTTGCCTATTCTAAAACCTTGTGCATCTCTATAAGCGGAAATGGCTTTATTATTTCTAATAATTCTAATTTCATGCGCATACCATTTTCTACTATCTCCTACATAATCATAAGTACCATAAAAATGTTTATACTTAAATAAAAGCCCTTGCACTGCTGTATCAGAAGCGAACTGCTCGCAAGCTGTTCTTATTGCAGGATAATACTTTTCATGCACTACTTCATCGCCTTGAATATAAAATGCCCAAGTATGGGCTGAACTAATTAAATCAAAAGCTTTATTGGTTTCATCTGCAAGTACAGCACCCCCTTTTCTTAAGTTTTTATTCCAAACAGAGTGATGAATTTTAATTTTAGGATCTCCAATAGCTTCAATTAGCGCAGTGGTTTCATCACTAGAGTCTCCAATTAAAACAATCATTTCATCTACCACGGGTAGTAAAGAACGAATGGCTTCCACAATGGGAAAGTCATTCATAACTGCATTTTTAATGATCGTAAACCCCGCTATTTTCATGCCCGCTTAATTTGTACTTCAAATAACCGAAAACTTTTGCAACTTGCCTATTGTTTTATCTAAACTTTGGGGCAAAGAGATTATTTTTGAACCATAAACAAGTATTATGTCTACCACCATTTGTTTTGATTTTGGCAACACCCGTTTAAAAGCAGCCATTTTTACCAACACCTCCTTGGTAGAATTGCGTGTTTTAGAAACTGGCAGCGTTCAAGAAATTGAAAAATTATTGGCTGAATTTGCTCCAGAAAAAACCATTTTATCTTCGGTTATACATCACGATAAAGCCATAGAAACCCTGCTTTCAAAAACTACAAAATTTCACTTATTGGGGCCTAGTACTCAAATTAACTTTACCACTCCGGTGGGCAAGCCAGAAACCATTGGAGCCGATCGCTTGGCCCTGATAGCCGCCGCTGTAGACCAATTCCCCCATGCGCATAATTTAGTCATTTCGTTGGGCACTTGTATTACCTATAATTTTGTCAATACCTCCCATGAATTTCTAGGAGGTAGCATTTCGCCAGGCATGCAAATGCGCTTTAAGGCAATGCATGAACAAACTGCCCTTCTGCCCCTTATTAGCCCCTCCAACGAGTTTCCCTTGGTCGGTTATGATACTAAAACCAATATTTTAAGTGGCGTCATTATGGGAATGGCAGCTGAAATAGATGGCATAATTACAGCATATGAGCAGAAATATGGCAACTTTAACGTGCTATTAACCGGTGGAGACATTTCTTATTTTGTGCCTCATTTAAAAAAGAGGATATTTGCCGACCAAAATTTAATATATAAAGGACTGTATGCTATTTGCGAAAAAAATAATTAGGTTAACCCCCTTTCTAGGTTTAGTTTGTTTTATCACCCCAACTAAGGCTCAAATTAATTCCCCTTTTTCTAGGTATGGACTAGGCACTGAAATAGTGAATAGTCAAAATGCAACCAGTCAAGCATTGGGTGGTTTTTCTGCTGCTTACACTTCTTCCATGAATGGTAGCTTTGGACAAAGCATTAATTTCAATAACCCTGCTTCCTATGGTACTATTTATATGACCACTTTTGATTTAGGATTGAACTTTAATAATAATAATTTAAGCAAACTATCAAGCCCCACTGGCAAAGAAAAATCTACCTATTTAAGTCCTAATTATATCTTAGTGGGTTTACCCATGGATAAAAATAAAAAAACAGGAATGGCATTTGGCCTAAGGCCTGTCTCTCAAATTAATTACTCAGTGAACGAAACAAAAATGATTTCTTCTGGTGATACCATTTTCAATAATTATGTTGGACAAGGCGGATTAAACCAGGTGTTTGTTGGTTTTGGTAAGGCTTGGAAATACTTCAGTATTGGAGCCAATACAGGTTATAATTTAGGACGTCGGAAAATAGAAAATATAAAATCATTTAAAAACAGTACCGATTCTAATTATTTTTTCCAATCTACCTCTAATACCAATACCGTATTTGGAGGCGCGTTTTTTCAATGGGGTTTGCTTGGGGAATTTCCTATATATAAAATTCAAAAAGGAAAAGGTGTTCAAAAAACAGAATACTCATTAAGCTATGGTGCTACAGGAACCATGGACCAGACCATGAAAGGCAAACAAGATATGGTACGTTCTACGGGTAATTTTACAGCTTCTGCTTCTACTCCTTTAGATACTGCTATTTCTGTTCGAAATCTTAAAGGCAATGTTACCATACCTGCTATGTATACTTTAGGATTAGCCTTGCATAAAAAAGAATTTGATACAAGAGGCAGTTACGATCAATGGGTATTGGGTGTAGAATACAATAGCGCCGCATGGCAGGACAAGTACAGCTTCTATGGACAAAAGGATGTACTGTCTAATTCTTGGATGTTTCGTGTAGGGGCGCAGTTTTGTCCTAATGCTTTCAACTATGAAAGTTATTGGTCTACAGTTAGTTACAGAGCAGGGTTTTATACTGGTCAAGACTATATAAACATAGACAGTAAGGGCTTGAAAATCGCTGCCTTGACTATGGGATTGGGGCTGCCTATTAGAAAATATCGTTCCTACGATTTACAATATACTTTACTAAATTTAGCATTGCAAGTAGGCCAAAGAGGTTCCGGCGTAAACGATTACAAAGAAAGCTTTGTTCAATTTACATTAGGCTATAGCTTGAGTGATGTTTGGTTTAATAAACGCAAATATGATTAATACTTTATTCTATAAAAATACTAAACTAGCAGTTGCTTTATTAAGTAGCTGCTTTTTTATGCTGGCCTGCGAAAATAATGTCAATGATGTGCAAGCCTTAAGTGCACGTATTGGAGGTATTGATGTAGGAAAAGACGTATCTATTTTTATTAGCACCGATGGAAAAATGACAGCCAAATTGATGGCGCCACTAATGAGAAAATACTTATTGGATAGTGGTAGGATGGTAGAATTTCCAAATACGCTAAAAGTAGATTTTTATAAAGACAGCTTACATATTGAAAGTAAGCTTAGCGCCGACTATGCCAATTATAAAGAGGAAGAGAATAAAGTTTTTTTAAAAGACAATGTAATTGTATACAATGTGCTAGGCGATACTTTATGGTGCAAGGAAATGATCTGGGATCAAAATACCAATAAGTTCACTACCGATAAAGAAGTAATTGTAAAACAGCACAACCCTATCGCTAAAATTTATGGTAAGGGTTTTGAAGCCAATCAAGACCTAAGCGATATTCATATTTTTAAACCGCAATCAAATAGTTTTGCCATACTATCCGATAGTACTGGCATCAATCCTAAATAATTTTTATGGAATATAGAAAAATGGGAAAGACTGGCTTACAACTAAGTACACTTAGTTTTGGAAGCTGGATTACTTTTCACAAACAAATTAATGACGGCATTGCCGACGAGCTAATGGGTATTGCCTACGATGCAGGTATAAACTTTTTTGACAATGCAGAAGTATATGCAGCAGGAGAGAGTGAGAAAATGATGGGGCGCGTGTTAAGCAATAAAAAATGGGATAGAACTTCAATTGTTTTATCTTCTAAAGCTTATTTTGGATGGAGAGGCAAAGCAAATAAACCCAATCAAACAGGACTTAGTAGAAAGCATTTAACCGAGGCCTGTCATGAAGCTTTAAAAAGATTAGAAACCGATTATCTAGACCTTTACTACTGTCATAGACCCGATAAAACTACCCCTATTGAAGAAGTGGTGCAAACCATGAACACACTTATTCAACAAGGAAAAATTTTATACTGGGGCACTAGCGAGTGGAGTGGTGTTGAAATTATGGAAGCCCACAGAGTAGCGGCAGCTCAACATTTAATTGGCCCATCTGTAGAACAACCTCAATACAATTTATTTGAGCGTGCAAAAATGGAAAACGAATACCTAGAAATTTTTAAAAATGTAGGTATGGGTACAACCATTTGGAGTCCTTTAGCCTCAGGGCTTTTAACGGGTAAATACAACGATGGTATACCAGAAGGTTCGCGTTTTCAATTAGAAGGTTTTGAATGGTTAAGAGACCGCTTATTAATGCAAGACAGAATCAAAAAAGTACAACAATTGGGCGTTATGGCGAAGGCCTTAAAAGTAAGTACCGCTTCATTGAGTATTGCTTGGTGTATCAAAAACCCAAATGTAAGTACGGCTATTTTAGGGGCTACCAGCAAAGCGCAATTAGTAGATAACTTAACCGCCATTGACACTGCAGCCTTATTAACGCCTGAAATAATGGAACAAATTGAAGGCATTGTTGAAACAAAACCAAAATTACCTGAGTGGTAATGACTAATTTTGAAATTGAATAAACCATTTATATGCTTTTCGCTATAGTAGCATCTTTAATTTTGATTGGCTTTTTCTCAGGCTATGAAATTGGCTTTGTGAGTGCCAACAGGTTAAGCTTAGAGCTTAAAAAAAAGCAGGGCAATAAGTCTGGAAAAATTATAGCAAAGTTTTTAGAAACACCTACACAATTTATTGGCACTTGTTTAATAGGTTTAAATATTTCCTTAGTGGTATTTGGTATTCAATTCGAGGCCTTATTAGATAAATTTATTTGGGAGAGGTGGGCGCTAGGCCCCTACTCCATATTACTAGGCAATACTATTTTATCAACGCTTGTGATATTGCTTATAGGCGAGCTAGTACCCAAGGCCATATTCAAAGCCAGGGCCGCTTCCATGATTACTCTGTTCGCCCCTTTGGCGCAATTTTTTCATCTATTATTTAGACCCATCACTATATTACTTGTGAACCTAGCGCAATTTGTATTGAAATATTTATTTCAAATGCGTATCATTCATAAAAAAGAAGGTTTCACTAAAGTAGACCTAGCGCATTTTGTACAACAAACAAAACAATCAAAAGAACAACAAGATTTAAATACCGATTTATTTGAAAATGCATTAAGCTTACCCGATATAAAAATTAGAGAGTGCTTAGTGCCGAGAACAGAAATTGTTGGTGTGGATTTAAGTACTTCTATTCAAAGCTTAAGTGAAGTCTTTATTGAAACTAAATTAAGTAAGCTCATTGTTTATGATGAAACCTTAGATGTAATAGTGGGTTATGTGCATCAACTAGATTTATTTAAAAAGCCTACTCAAATTGCTTCTATTTTACACTCTATTCCACTTGTTACAGAGAGCATGAATGCAGCAGACCTTATCAGTTTATTCTCTAAAAAAAGAAAAAGTATTGCCTGGGTGGTAGATGAATTTGGAGGCACCGCCGGTATTGTCACCATGGAAGATGTGCTTGAAGAAATTTTTGGAGAAATTGAAGATGAATATGATGAGCAGGACTTGATTGAAAAAAAGCTCTCAGATACGGAGTATATATTTAGTGGGCGTCTGGAGCTTGACTATTTATATGAAAAATATGGAATAGATTTTTCAGCAGACAGCTCTGAAACCCTCAGTGGCTATTTAATTCAATACCACGAGTCCATTCCTAAAATGCGCGCAATTATCCATTTGCCTCATTTTGACGCCGAAATATTAGCCGTAAGTGATACCCGAATTGAAAAGGCAAAAATTAAAATCCGCTAGTCCTTTTTTTGATTTTTGGACCCCCTTTTTCCACTAGAACCCTTAACTTTAGCCCTCATTGAAAATGTATTATGGCACTATTTGACCGATTTAAAAAAACAGATGAATCTGAGATGTCTTTCATCGATCATTTGGAAGTATTAAGGGGTACGATTGTTCGCTCATTAAGCGCTGTATTAATTACTTCGGCAATCATATTTATTTATCGTGATTGGGTTATGGACAATGTAATCACGGGTCCACTGAATTCAGAGTTCATTACGTATAAAGTATTCTGCGATTTAAGTCATTGGTTAAATTTAGGAGATGCACTTTGTATGCCTCCTGTGAAAGTATCTTTACAAAGCACCACTTTCGGTGGCCAATTTTTAAGCAGTATTAGCATGGCCTTTGTGGGTGGTTTAATCATAGCCTTCCCTTTTATATTTTATCAAATATGGTCATTCATAAAACCAGCATTAAAAGAAAAAGAAGTTAAGAATACAAGGTTCATGATTTTTTGGGTTTCTTTATTTTTCTTCATGGGTACTGCCTTTGGATTTTTTGTACTAGGCCCCTTTACTTTTAATTTTTTAGCAGGCTTTCAGTTGGGTTCAAAAGGTGCTATCACCACCATTCCAACATTCGCCGATTACTTAGATAACTTAACCAACTTAATATTAGGTTGTGGTATTGCCTTTGAACTACCCGTCATTGTATTTTTATTAACCAAAATTGGCTTAATCACTCCTACGTTTTTAAGTACTACGCGAAAATATGCAGCGGTTATTATTTTATTGGTAGCTGCCTTTATTACACCAAGTCCAGACTGGTATAGTCAATTAATTGTTTTTATACCTCTATATACTTTATTTGAATTTAGCATTTTTGTTTCAAGATGGGCGCATAAGTCTGTTAAAAAAGCAGAAGACGAAGACTGGGATTAAGATGAAGGTTATTTAAAAAATAGATAAAACTAAAAATATGAATGACGTATTTGATGCTACCAAGCCCATTGCCTTAGGCGCCGACCACGCAGGTGTCGATTTTAAAAATACCATCAATACTTGGTTGCAAGAAAAAGGATATACCACCAAGGACTTTGGTACCTATAATACCGATTCCGTAGACTACCCCGACTTCGCTCATCCCACAGCTACTAGTGTTGAAACAGGAGAAGCTGCTTTTGGTATTCTATTTTGCGGTAGCGCCAACGGTGTAGCCATGACAGCCAATAAGCATGCAGGTATTAGAGCTGGCATATGTTGGCAAACCGAATTAGCCGAATTAACCCGTTTACACAATGATGCCAATATGATTTGTATCCCTGCTCGTTATGTAAGTATTGAGCTTGCTAAAGAAATGATAGAAAAATTTATGAGTACTGCCTTCGAAGGGGGTAGACATCAAAATAGAGTTCAAAAAATTTCATGTTAA
>JABMML010000231.1 GCA_013205585.1 Chitinophagaceae bacterium
CAGTATCTGTTTTCTTCAACAAATTAGCTGTGTCTGTTATATTTAATTTTGTACCAACCGCTGTAGTTAAACTTAAAATATCACTTGATGCTGCTCCCCCTCCCCCACTTGAAAAATTATAGCTCGCTAACTGTGTTGTAGTAACATACTTAGCACTATCTGCAATAGATAACTTAGTAGCTAATTGTGATTTAAAAAAAGTTGAGTCTATCGTATAAGCAGCCTTTGCATAAGGCGCTAACATAGTAAGTGTATCTGCTGCTGTTAACTTAGTAGCTAAAGATGTTTCTAATGATTGAACCTTTATAGCTTTAGCATATACTGCTAACATTTTTGTAGTATCATTAGCATTTAACTTATCATCTACTTTAGCAGAACTTGCAGAATAAAAAGCAAAAGGAACAGCACCAAAACTTGTGGTACCCATTTCTACTAATTCTTTAGAGTAGTCCCAACTATCACTTGCACTAAAAGGAGTAATGGCAATTTTTAAATTTAAATAAAAAGGGCCTTTAGACCAATCAATGGCAGCAATACTTGTAGCAGAACCACCTGTTCTTTGTCCATTACCAATAGTAATATTGAATACGCCCATTGCATCGGTACTAGACTTATGTACTTCTATTAATACTTTAGTACCTGTTGTAGTATTTTGTATAATGGTAGACTGTACGTATATATTTCTATCCTTAGCAGGATTAGAAAAGTTATCTCTTGCAACGGCTTGGAAAAATATTCCGTTACTGCTTTGGGCAAAGGAATGACTAGTGCATATACTTAGCAGCGCTACAATTAGAATTTTTTTTATACTAGTAATTTTTTGAGTCTTCATATTGAAATGGATGTATTGTAAATTTTAATTATTAATTAGCCTTTATAAATTTTATTGCGTCTATATATTTTTCTGATTCTATTTGTATCACATAACTACCTACAGACAATGAACCAAGATCAATTTGTTTGCCTTGAAATATTTCGAAGCCTGTAGCTTTTACGCTACCCACTTGTTGGCCTTCGGCATTCCAGATAGAAATTGAAAATTGATCGTTTAAAGGAGGTGTATTTATAAACTTCACCTTAGTATTTGCCCCCACTGGGTTAGGATAAAGCTTAATACCTAAGCTGTTAAAAACAGCATTCACCTCACAGTTAATAGCAAAATTACCTGTGCCTCTATCGCCTGTTAAAACGGCTGCTCCGGTTTGTACATTCAAACAAGTGGCGCTGCTATTAAAAGTAATTGCCATGCTGTTGTTGGACACATTTTGTATACCACCTACACTGCTCATAATAAAAGTCCCAGTCATTTGCTGCGCTTTTAAGCTTTGAGAAAAGGCTACTACAAATAATAAAATAATTGCAGGTAGTATTTTATATTTAATAATTCGTTTCATTTTTCAATTTTTTACTTTTTTACTTTTTTACTTTGTAGTGAAGTATAATTTAGTAGCGGGGCCCGATACAAGTTTGGATAAAACCATATTAGACTCGCCTACTGAAATAATATTATATATAACTTCAAAGGGGTTACCATTGCTAGTTTTTAGTTGCTTATGTATTTGAGATTGGCCATTAATAAGTTCAACGGTATAAGTTCCTGTGATGCCATCAGAGTCTTTGGTTTCTCCATTTTTTAAATAAGTTATAAAATAGGTTGATTGACCCACATATGATTTCACTACCACTGGTGTAGTTGAATTTGTGGCTTCTATAATGCTATAATCTAAGTACCAATTTTTATTGGTAAGTAAATTATTCATCACATTGGTTTGTGTGGTAGATGTTTCTTTATTGCAAGAAAGCATTGTCAAACTAATGGCTGCGATTAATATTGTATATAAAGTTTTCATGCTAATTTGTTTATTTTTTTGAATTCAGATGCAGCATTTAGGAAGCTTAGAATAAATCTTTGGTTTTAATACTCATTCCAATTTCAAATCGGTTCAATTGCACTGGCACTGTAGAGCTTGATATATAATTACCTAATTTATAATGTGCAAAAAGAATATAGTAGCCCTTGTTATCAAACTCGGTACCTAGGTCTAAGTTTATAAAGGCTCTATTGCCTGCACCATTAATTAAGTTTTCCTCGCTAATACTTGAAATTTTATAATCGAAGCTGGGTCCTATTACTGCGTAGAACTTATACTTGTTCATGTCATTTACGGGTAATAGCTTCTTGTAATGAGCAGCAATACTCAACGTTGTGAATACGTTATCAGCTTTGAAATGAGTGAAATCATCAATAAAGGGAGGCAAATTGTGAATGTTCTTATAGTAAGTCCCAGCAGATATTCTATTCACAGCAAGGCTTAATGCATAGCGGTGTTTTTCCTTGTAAATACCATCAATTCTAAAACCTCCATTAAACCCAGTGTTAAAACTGTTACTATTAAGGTTGTTATATAAGTAATTAATAGGGGCTGTTATACCATTGTCGTCAATATTCTGTTTTGATAAAGCCAATGCACCATATAAGGAGACTTCATTACCCGTAAAATTCACAAAGGTTTTAGCCAATGATTTTTTGATTTTGCGCATGCGCTCCTGACCAGGATGTAATAAGAAAGCACTATCCTGTTGTTTCTTAGTTAAAGTTTGCGCATTCATTGAACTGCTTACAAAAATGGTAAATATTAAAATGCTTAAAAACTTATATGATAATGTATTTGTTGTTCCCATTATATTTTCTTTGTAATAGTTTAAGACACAAAGAAAATACTCTAGAAATTATTCGACGTTAAAATACTTTAACGTTTTTGAATTAGTTGAAAACGTTAAAATACTTTAATAGAATTATTAAAATAAATAATAACTAGAAATTTTTCGTAATAGAGTATTAAAATATTTTAACAGTATTATTTAAAATAATAATTTGTATAATAAGAAATAATGAAATTACTCGAAAGGATTATACTACTTTTATATAGACTTTCTTCTCTTTTTTAAATTAGACAAGTGAACGGGTGTTATGCCTAAATAAGAGGCAATCATGTATTGAGGAACGCGCTGATGTATATTAGGAAAACTTTTATCTATGCTATCTAATCTTTCAATGATTGACTTTGTGTCTCTTTGTAATACATAATGAAGCATTTGAACTACATGGGCTTCGGCCATAAACCTACCCAAACGGTCTCCTAATTTCATATTATTAATGACGTAATTAATAACCATTATGGGCATTTCTATCATTATGCAATTCTCCAAACACTCTACATTAACTAAAGCCTTTAAATTTTCTTCATAATTATAGAGCGCATAACCAGTAACAGTCATGTATTCTGACCTAAAATTGTATATTTTTATTTCGCCCTTGCTATTTTCAACATAATTTCTAATGATCCCTTTTGTTATAAAATATATATTTTCTTGAACTTCACCAGCCTTAATTATGATATCACCTTTCGCGAACTCTACTTTAGTACATTTTTTATTTAAGTCAACCAATTCGGTGGCTGTAAAGTCTACATACTTAGTAATAAACTGATTAAATATTTCGAAATGAGCTGGCATAGACTTTTGTTTTTGTATTAGAAAATTATCTAGGTTATAAAGTAAATGAATTTTTTAATAATTACTGTATAGAAATTTTTCTACTCTTTTTTAAATTCGACAAATGAACTGGTGTAATACATAAGTAGGAGGCTATCATGCGTTGAGGAACACGTTGATGAATATTTGGATACTCTATTTCTAAAAGATCATATCTTTCAATGATAGACTTTGAATCTCTGTTAATAATATAATTAAGCATTTCAATAATATGCGCTTCTGCTAAAAATCTTCCCAGGCGTTCGCCATTTTTGATATAATTAACTACATAATAAATAACTTTTAAGGGCACTTGTATCATAACAGAATCCTCAATACATTGAACATTCACAAGTGACTTTAAATTATCTTTATAGTTATAATGTGCATATCCGGTAACGGTCATATTCTCTAGTCTGAAATTGTATATTTTAGTCTCTCCAAAATCAGTTTCAATATAATTTTTAACAATGCCCTTGGTGATAAAATATAAGTTCTGCTGTGCTTCACCCGCTTTCATAATTATATCCCCTTTAAAAAAACTAACTACCTCACATTTTTGATTAAAGTCGGCTAATTCCGCATCGGACATTTCCACATAGCTTCTAATAAAGCGATTAAATATTTCAAAATGGTTAGTCATTTATTATAATTTTTTAGATCATTATCTAAGTATTATTCTACGAATTAGTTCTATATATCTGCAATATGCTATGAAATAAAAAAAGTCCCAAATTGGGACTGTAAATAGAGGCTTTCTCATTGTGAAAATGAGCTTTCACAAGGGTTTAATAATTGGTAATCAGCTACTTAAGGCTTTGAATAAATTCAGTAGGTGTTTGCCCAATATACTTATTAAAGGCATTATACATGCTCCTTCTATTGTTAAAACCAGCCATTTCAGACAAAGCCTCAATGGTAAATGACTCATATTTCTTAGCTTTTAGTAACTCCTTTAAATACTCAACCCTGTTCTTATTTAAAAGTTCATTAAAATTCTCCTCTATTTTATCCCTTAGAAAATTACTTAACTCATTTTTAGAGACATTTAGCTTTAAAGCTAAATCCTCGATATTGGCATCTGGTTGTAAATAATAATGATTAGAATAAAATATAAATTCAAAATCTTGAAAGGCTAGGCCATTTTTTTTAGTGAGTGTTTGACTAAAGGATATATAATACTTATCGTCGTCCAAGAATTTAGGCCTAAATAAAACAAAGAGTATAAACAAAAATCTATGAATAAATGAGTTAATCATTGAATCATCGTAAATAACAAATGTATGTTTGCTTAATGAAATAAAAAGTAACAAATTAATGAAAGCTAAAACTAACAGACCTATAATATAACTAAGTACCCATCTTTTAATTTTTAATTCATATAAATTAATCGTAAAGTTTTTATTTGTCAATAGTTGAAGTCCATTATAAATAGTGGCAGATACAGCAAGAAAAATATAAGCCCCAATAAAAATTATTTGAGATAAATTGGGTTTATTTAGAAGAACCCCATCTTTTATATTTGGCAAATGAAAGCCATTGGCAAACTGAATTATAAAATAGAGTGTAAAAAATATTTCTACCCCGATAACTAATTTTGGTAACTTTTTTACAACAATTAAAAAAAGCATATTGACGAACAATACTGCAGTAATCACTTTAAATATTTCTCGATAATAAGGAATCTCATAACCAGCAAGTTCTAAATAATCAAAAAAGCTACCTGCCGTTAACAAAATTAATCTAGCTAGAAAATGATACTTTATTAAGCTAAATTTTTGATTGCCTTTTGAAAGCTCAAAGATTGAAAAAATTCCCAGTAGGGTGATGGCAAAGGCTATATTCGAATACATGAGTGCCAATATAGATATATTTCTACATGTGTCCCATTCCTGTTGAGCAATTATGAGTGAAATTCTCTAAATTTAAAACAGCAAAGACCTAGCTTTGCAAAAATTAGCCAACCAGCCTTAAATTATGCAGAAATACCTATTACTATTATTGTCTCTCATTATTGTTCATACCAGCAGCGCTCAAAAAAAAGAAAGAAAAGGAGAATTCTATATTTCTTGGGGATATAATAAAGAATATTATACACTATCTAATGTAACTATTAACCAACCTGAACTAAAAAATAATTTTACTTTTAAAAATACTTTATTAGTAGATAACCCAGGATGGGATTCAGGAATATTCAATAAAGCATTAAGCATTCCTCAATACAATTATCGTTTTGGATATTTCTTTGACAAAAACAAAGACCTTGCCTTTGAAATAAATTTTGATCATACCAAGGCGTTATTCAAAGACAATCAATTAATACGTATGTCTGGTACTTTTAATGGTGCTAAGGTAGACTCTAGTTTTATTTTTACTAAGTCCGGACA
>JABMML010000232.1 GCA_013205585.1 Chitinophagaceae bacterium
AAACAATTTACCAAGGACGCCAAAGACCAACGCTTTCACCAAGTACTACTTGCTAAAAACGCAGTGGGTTATCAAAACTTAATTAAGCTTACTTCACTTGGTTTTATTGAAGGCATGTATAGTAAGTACCCTCGTATTGATAAAGAATTAATTTTAAAATATCATGAAGGCATTATTGCTACTACTTGTTGTATTGGCGCCTATGTACCGCAAACTATTTTAAAGCAAGATGAAGCTACTGCAGAAAAAGAATTCAAATGGTGGTTAGATATTTTTGGAGAAGATTATTATATCGAAATTCAAAGACATAAAATACCGGAACAAGAAATAATTAATGCCCAGCTTTTAAAATTTGCGAAGAAATTTAAAGTGCCTGTTATTGCCACTAACGATAGTCACTATATTAATGAAGACGACGCCAATGCCCACGATATTTTATTATGTATTAATACCGGAGAGAAACAAGCCACTCCGGGTTTCGACGATTTTGTAAACGATGAACTACAAATTAAAAACAGAAGATTTAAATTTCCGAATAACGAATTTTATTTTAAAACACAGGAAGAAATGAAAGCGCTATTTAGCGACATACCTGAATCTATTGACAATACCAATGCCATTGTAGATAAAGTAGATGTACTGAATTTAAAAAAAGATATACTTCTTCCTGCCTTCCCTATTCCTTCGGCATTTCAAATTCATAAGGAAGCGAATATGAACCAGTGGGAATTATTAAAACATATTACTTGGGAAGGTGCGCATAAAAGATATCCTGAAATAACCACAGAATTACAAGAGCGTATCGATTTTGAATTATTCACTATTCGCACCATGGGTTTTGCGGGTTACTTTTTAATTGTAAGTGATTTTATCCAAGCTGGAAGAGATATGGGTGTGTTTGTAGGGCCCGGTAGAGGTTCTGCAGCAGGCTCTGTAGTGGCTTATTGTATTGGCATTACCAATATTGATCCTATTAAATATCAATTACTATTTGAGCGTTTTTTAAATCCCGATCGTAAGAGCATGCCCGATATTGATACGGACTTCGACGATGAGGGCCGTCAAAAAGTAATTGACTATGTAGTAGATAAATATGGCAAGGAACAAGTAGCACAAATTGTTACCTATGGTACCATGGCTGCTAAAAGTAGTATTAAGGATGTTGCCCGTGTAATGGACTTGCCTTTATCTGAATCTAATTTACTTGCTAAACTAGTTCCCGATAAACCAGGTACAGAATTAAACCGATGTTTACATGCACCACTAACGCTGAAAGAAGGTGAAAAGTCATTGGCAGAAAAAGAGCAATATCAACCAGAAGATATTGACAATATAAAAAAATTAAGAGAGATATATAAAGGCAACGATTTACGCGCCGCTGTTTTACATGAAGCAGAGCGCTTAGAAGGTTCCATAAGAAATACTGGCATACATGCAGCAGGTATCATTATCGCCCCTAGCGATTTAACTGAAATTATGCCGGTGGCTACTGCCAAGGATTCTACTTTATGGGTAACACAAATTGAAGGATCGGTTATTGAAGAAGCCGGTGTACTTAAAATGGACTTCTTGGGATTAAAAACACTTTCCATTTTAAAAACCGCACTTGAATTAATTAAACAAAACCATGGCATTAGCATTGATTTAGATTTAATATCACTAGACGACGCTAAAACTTTTAATTTATACCAACGCGGAGAAACCAATGCCACATTCCAATTTGAAAGTGTGGGTATGCAAAAACATTTACGCGATTTAAAACCAGATAAGTTTGCCGATTTAATTGCCATGAACGCCTTGTACCGTCCAGGTCCAATGGCTTACATACCCAATTTCATTGAGCGTAAACATGGTCGAGAATTAATTAAGTATGACTTACCTGTGATGGAAGAAATTCTTTCCGATACTTACGGTATTACCGTGTATCAAGAACAGGTAATGTTACTGAGTCAAAAAATTGCAGGCTTTACCAAGGGCGATGCCGATGTACTTAGAAAGGCCATGGGTAAAAAACAAAAATCGGTATTGGATAAAATGAAAGCGCAGTTTGTGTTGGGCGCTGTAAAAAATGGTCATCCTGAAAATATATTAGAAAAAGTGTGGACAGACTGGGAAGCCTTTGCACAATATGCCTTTAATAAATCGCATTCTACTTGTTATGCTTACTTGGCTTATCAAACTGCATATTTAAAAGCGAATTACCCTGGAGAATATATGTCGGCTGTTTTGAACCATGCAGGAAGTATTGACAAGATTACTTTTTTCATGGAAGAGTGTAAAAGAATGGAGATAAAAGTTTTAGGGCCCGATGTAAATGAATCTTTAAAAGGTTTTTCTGTTAATAAAAAAGGTGAAATTAGATTTGGATTGGGTGGGTTAAAAGGTGTGGGCGATTCAGCCATTGAAGCCATTATTACTGAAAGAACCAAGGCTGGACATTTTGAAGATATGGTTGACTTTATGAAAAGAGTATTGTCTCGTGCAGTGAATAAAAAATCTTTGGAAAGTTTAGCTTACTCTGGAACCTTTGATTGTTTCCCTGAATACCACAGAGCACAATATTTTACCATTGCCGATGGTGATAGAATTTCAGGATTAGAAAAATTAATTGGCTATGCGCAGGCACTTCAGTCCATGACTGCGGGTACTACCAATACTTTATTTGGCGACCTTCCTTCTGCGATGCAAGTGCCCGTGCCTAAAATACCTGCTTGCGAAGAGTGGACTTTAACTGAAAAATTAGAACACGAGAAAGATATTACGGGTATGTTTATGAGTGGCCACCCACTTGACCATTATGGTTTTGAAATGCGTCATTATCAGTTCACCCCTATTAATGCCTTTAATGAAGTAAAAGATAATCTTGCTTTATACCCTAATAATTTAGGACGCGCCTTTAAATTAGCTGGCTTAATTACCGATGTACAACACCGTGTTACTAAAACGGGTAAAAACTTTGGATCCTTTGTCATCGAAGACTTCGCTGGTAAAACCGATTTTTTATTATGGAGCGAGGACTATGTCAAGTTTCAAAATTATTTAGAAGTAGGACAAAAAATATTCATCAATGGTTCTTTTAGAACGAGGTACAATCAATCGAGTCAGTTTGAGTTTAAAATAGTTACTATGTCTTTACTGGAAACAGTGAAACAAGTACAAACTAGGTCCATTGAAATTAGCCTCCACCCAAGTCATTTAAACAAAGAAATGATTCAATTCTTTGAAAAGAACTTAAAACAGAACCCAGGTAAGTCTTCTTTTAAAATAAGCTTTGTCGAACCCAAGGATCAACTTGTAGCTAGTTTACTCACTATTGAAAAGGGCTTTCTTATGAACGACGACCTTGTTCAGTTCTTGGACAGCAACCCTGCATTGAATGTGCAAGTGAATTTGGTCACATAAGCACGCTGCTTTACGACAGCTAGTCCGAATGCCTGCCATAGAATTTGTCCCCAATGGCTTGCAGATAAAGTGGAAAAGTCAAATAGGCAGTTATTAAAGTTTGGAACTAATTTTGAACATAG
>JABMML010000021.1 GCA_013205585.1 Chitinophagaceae bacterium
CCATTTTCAATGCTAGCTAAAGGAAAGGCGTTTTTACCAGTACCAATAACCGATTTGCCCATTGCTTCTGCACGACCATATCCCACCGCAATACCCACTGTTTGTGGATGTGTGCCTGGAATAATTAATACAGGAAGTTCAATTGATTTTCCGTCCACCGTTAATTTAACCACTTGCTTTGGAGGTTTCACTTCATAAGCATCGGCCTGACCTGGATTATTTAAATCAATGTTCAATAAAGTTCTTGCCATAGAAGGAGATACTATAATATAGTTATCCCAAGTAGCACGTGTTACTGGATCGGGTAATTCTTGTAACCATGGGTTAGAAGCTCCTTGACCCGCACCAATACCTACTTTTTGATATAAGGCTAATTCTATTTTATTGCTTGGCTTATTTGCTGTAACTGCAGCCACCGCAGTAGCTACCGCGCTGCTATTAATACTTGCACCAATATTATTTACATCGGCAGGAATGAATACGCCCGCTTGTAATGTTTTATTCCAACCATTCTCGCCACCTAATTTAGCAGACCAATAGTTTTTTAAATAAGTGGTATAATCAGTTGCGTCTCCAGACCATTTTAATAATGAGTCTTCGAAGGCACGTGTTTTAAATAAAGGAGAGATAGTTGGTTGAATGAAAGAGATATGACCAGAGACTGGTTCAGCATCTCCCCAACTTTCTAAGAAGTGTGGAGCAGGAATTGAATATTTACAAAGCGCTGTTGTTTCATCTATTTTAGCATTGAAAGAAATAGTTGTTTTTACTTTTGCTAAACCCGATTTTACTTTATCAGCTGCAGGCCATGTGTAAACAGGGTTGGCACCATAAAATAAAACAGCGTTTACTTTACCAGCGTTCATCTCTTCTACGAAGCTTGCAAAATTGCTATCAATACCTTGACGATAATTTAAAGTCTCTGCAAAATTGATAGTAGAACCATTCGCACCAACCACGTTGTTAATGGCGTTTACAATAATTTGCTCATTCACATTATTACTACCAGATACTACTAAGGCAGCGCCTTTGTGCGCAGTTAATGTTTTAGCAGCCGCTTTAATACCTGCTTTTAATTTAGCATCAGTGATGCCCGTAATTTCACCACCATTCACTGCGCTTAATAAAGCAGCAGCCACCATTGGTAATTCAGAGGGACGACATAAATATTTTTCATCTGCATTTGAACCTGTCATACTAGCCACTGTTTCAAAGTGGATATGTCTACTCATTGCAGGATTTTTTTCATCTAATTTTTTTCCAACTGCATATTGTCTTGCAAATTCTACAGGGCTTAACCAAGTACCTAAGAAATCGGCACTTAAAGAAACAATGGCTTTTGCTTTTTCAAAATGATAAGAAGGAATAATTGTTTTACCATAAGAAGCTTGGTTTGCAAGAAGCATTGCACTATGTGAAACAGCATCGTAAGTAATATGTTTGCTACCAGCATACTTTGCTAAAAATTGAGCAATAATTTGTTTAGTAGAAGGAGAAGTAATTGAACTTGTTACAATAACTACAGCGCCATTTAATTCAGCTGCAATGGCTTTATCAATCGCTTCAAAGCTTGCTTCTTTACCCGCAATTGTGGGAAAACGTAAACGAGCTGTATCATATAAATCTAAAACAGAAGCCTGCACTCTAGCAGAAGTACCACCAAAAGTTATAGGGCTTAATTCATTACCTTCTAATTTAATAGGGCGACCATCGCGTACTTTAGCAAGTACACTTACTACATCACCATCTTGCACATAAGTAGTGGCATAATATTCTGCAATACCAGGAACGATATCTTCAGGCTTGTTCGCAAAAGGAATGGCCTTTTTAATAGGCATTTCACAACTTGCTGCCACCGCTGCTGCTGCAGTACTAAAGCCTACATATTTTAAAAAATCACGGCGAGGTGCTTTAGCTTGTAAAAAACTTTCTCCTTTTTCAAAAGTAGATTCATCTTCAACAAAAGGAAGTTCTTCTTTAAATTCATTTTGAACTTCTTTATTAAAAGCTTCAGAATTATTTAATTCTCCAAAACTTTGCCAATGCTTTTTTTGCTCCATAGTAATGTAAATAAAATATTACGCTTCTTTATTAATCTTAATCTTTCTTATTCTTTCTAATTCTTAATTAAATCATTATTCCATTCAACAGTGCTACTAAAATCAACAGTGCTATTAGTAGTGACATTTTTGACACTCTGTACCACCAATTTTTTCAACAGTAATTCCTTTCGTGCTATCAATTTTTCCACTACTTAAGTCGGCGTGGAATTTTTCATAGATACTATAAAAACCATTGTCTTTAAATTGAACTTCTGAGTTTCTATGACAGTTAATACACCAACCCATACTCAAATCTGAAAATTGTTTTACTTCACCCATTTTTTGAATCTCACCATGACATTGCTGACAAGCTACTTGACCTGCGTTCACGTGTTGTGCGTGGTTAAAGTAAACATGATCAGGTAAGTTATGTATACGCAACCACTCGATAGGTTTTGCATTCGCTGCATCCCAAGGTTGCCCTTCAGTAAATCCTGCGTATTTATATAATTTTTTAATTTCTGCAGTACCATCTACTATATCTCCGTTCTCTCTTACTAGTGGTGCGCCATTGTATTCGTTAATAGCCATGTGACAGTTCATACAAACATTCACACTAGGTAATGTTGCTTGTTTACCTTGGTATACTCCTGTATGACAGTACTGACAGTTAATTTGATTCACACCTGCGTGCACTGTATGAGAATAATAAATAGGTTGTTCGGGTTGATAATCTTTAGAGCGGCCTAAATTCATTGCTCCTTTTGTAGTCAAATAACCCCCTACAATAAATAATATGATGGCGATAAAAGCGATATAGGCTTTGTTTCTGTAAAAAGGCACAGGGTTTGAACCTGGAATATTTGATTTATCGTCAGATAATTTTTTTAAATTACTATTGACTTGTAATAAGATTATAGAAACCACTGCTAATATTAAAGTAAGTAAACCAAATATTAAAGTGCTGTCTGAATCTTCTTTAGGCGCTTCAACAGCTGCACCGCCTACTGGGGCTGCACCTACGGCAGGTACTGTTTTAATGTACCCTAAAATAGCATCGATATCTTGATCGGTTAAACTAGGAAACAAGTTCATTGCAGTTTTATTGTACTCGTTGTACAATTTTGTTGCGTAAGGATCTCCTGTTTTTAAATAGGCTGCAGAGTTTTTAATCCATGCATACAAATTCTTTTTTTCAGCCCAACGATCTTCTACGCCTGCAAGTGCAGGACCTGTTAAATTTTTATTAATTGCGTGACATGATGCACAATTTTGTGAGAAAAGTGCTTTTCCGTCTTGCGCATTTGATTGATTTCCGATAGATGAACTAAGGGTGATAAATAGGAAGATCGAAACGATCTTGGCTAGGCTTCTTAACATTGTCATATATAGAGAAAGTGTCTAGGGTGTAAAATGTCCTTTAACGGATGCAAAATTACTTAAGAATAGGATTCAATACTAAGAAAATGATAAGTTTTTTTTATTGAATTTGTTGAGTTTCAGGGAACTGAGTAAAAAAAGACTGACGAATGTCATAATAATGTAAACGTTAATTTTAGTTTGTGGAATTTATTTCGATTTACAGGGGCTGTTTTGAAAAAAAATGGCACCTTTGAGGGCCTTGAGAGGGTAAAAAACTGGTTGCGGCGCTTCGCGCCGCCATAAACTTAGGCTTAGCAATAAAAACAGCATGAAAGCATTAAAAAGATTACAAGAAAAGTGGAAACTGGGGACAGGCCAATTTTGGCTGGTCATCCTCACTTTTGCCCTGGGCGGTAGCCTCAGTGGAAGGCTTTGTAGCTTTTTGCTAAAATTGGTGTTTTTGGAGAAAAATTGGGCATTTTGGCTCGTTTATCCCCTATTTTTGACCATTTTATGGCCTTTTTCGGTCATTTTCGTAAGTTTATTTACTGGGCAATTTACCTTTTTTAAGGGCTATTTAACCAGGGTTGGAAGCAGGTTGTTAGGTAGTGGTTTGGCTGGTGATTCTGTTGCGGCGCCTTCGACTTCGTCTGCGACTTTGTCTGCG
>JABMML010000022.1 GCA_013205585.1 Chitinophagaceae bacterium
CTAACGGGCGAGTTTGTCAATTTTGATAAATCAAAAGATACCGATGTTTGGGCTTTGAAAAATAATTATGTGAGTGTGGTTCCTGTTCAATTTGATTTGACCAATCACATCATTAAGGAAAAGCTTTCTAAAAAATGGAAATGGTAATATCAATTGAATATAATTTAAAATGATACGCAGAGATAATTATATAGTAGGAGTGCTTATGGGGTTGCTACTGCCTTTTTTAGGTTTCTTCGGATTCTATGAATACAGGTTTAGCTTATTTACCGTTCAAGAATTCTTAGAGCTTCTTAACCAACAGAAGTCCCTTCTATCTGCTATGATAAGTATATCACTACTCATTAATGGCGCAGTGCTTACCTATTTTTTTCAAAAACAGCAAGATAAAACGGCTAAAGGAATATTCTTTTCAACTTGTATTTACGCAATCATTGCCATTGCGTGTAAATGGTTTTTATAAATGAAATATTATATCATTGCGGGAGAAGCCAGCGGAGATTTACACGGATCCAACTTAATTAAATCAATTAAGTCAATGGACCAGCATGCGCAAATTATGTGCTGGGGTGGTGAACTCATGCAAGCAGCAGGTGGACATTTAGTAAAACATTATAGAGACCTAGCCTATATGGGTTTTGTGGAAGTAGCTTTAAACCTTTCCACTATTTTAAACAATATTCGTTTTTGTAAAAAAGATATTGCTGCCTTTGCGCCTGATGTACTTATCTGTATCGATTATCCTGGCTTTAATTTAAGAATAGCTAAATGGGCCAAGCAAGAAAAAATAAAAGTGGTTTACTTTATTGCACCGCAAGTTTGGGCCTGGAAAGAAAATAGAGTGCCCGCCATGCGCGCAAGCATTGATCGTTTATTATGTATTCTTCCTTTTGAAAAAAAATATTTCAAAGATAGGTGGGATTGGGAGGTAGATTATATAGGACATCCCTTAATGGAAGTGATTGCTGCTCAAAATAATTTAGCACACCCCCTACCTAGTTTGCAAGGTCAAAATATTATAGCATTATTACCAGGTAGCAGAAAGCAAGAGATTGAAAAGAAATTACCCCTCATGTTAAGTGTGGCTATTCATTTTCCAGCTTATCAGTTTGTAGTGGCTCAAGCACCCGGGTTAAACGATGCATGGTTTAATAATTTAATTAGCCCTCAGCTGAATGTGCATCTTGTAAAAGCAAGTACTTATGCTTTACTACAACATAGTAAGGCAGCCTTAGTGACTAGCGGTACGGCTACTTTAGAGACCGCTTTATTGAATATACCTCAAGTAGTTTGTTATAAAGGAAGCCCTATTACGTATGCACTCGCTAAATTTTTTGTAAAAATTAAATTTATCGCGCTGGTGAATTTAATTATGGAAAAAGAAGTGGTGAAAGAATTAATTCAAGATGAATTAAATACCAACAATTTAGTTATGGAGTTATCTAAAATATTGGAAGACAGCAAAACGCAAAATGAAATAAGCGCCAACTATGCTGCTTTAAAAGAAATACTCATGACGGGCGAAAAGGCCACAGATGTCGCTGCTGAAATTATCATGGAGACCATTCAAAAAAAATAGGCTAATCGAGTTTATTAGCTATGCCCACTTATTTTCTGAAATAAGGTAAAATCACGAATCTGAATAGCATTACTAATAAGCCTACTATAAACATCATTAATGAAAGGCGATTCATTCCATGCATAGCCTTCATCATCCCTGTTCTTTCTTGATTCGGATCACGCTTTACTATAAATAAGTACTCCCCAATTTGTCTTAAAAATTTCATAGGTTTCTTTTTACGAAGTTAGTTAAACTTGTTTTGCCAACCATGCTTTTAAATGAGCGGTAATTTGAACAGCCTCAATAATAAATCCATCATGGCCATAGACTGAATCAATGGCTACTAAGCTGGCATTTGGCATATGCTGTTCCATAAAACGCTGTTCATCTAAGGGACATAAAATATCGCTATTAACACCCATTATAAAACTGGGTGTTTTTATAGTGCCTAATGTTTTAATTAAATCACCGCCTCTTTTACGGGCTAAATGATGACTATCCATTGACTTAGTTAATAACCAATAACTGTAGGCGTTGAACCTGCTTACTAGTTTATCGCCTTGGTAATTGATATAAGAAGATGCTTTAAAATTATCTATTTTCTCAGGATCCTCATCGGTTTGTTGCTCTTGAAAAATTCCATAATTACGATAAGTTAACATACCAATGGCTCTTGCGGCTTTTAATCCCTTAGCACCAGCATTCGGGGTAGGTTCTTTCCATGTGCAATCGGCTTCAATAGCCAAACGTTGTGCAGTATGCACTGCCACACCCCATGCACTTTCTGAAGAGGATGTTGCAATAAGGAACATTTTTTTAATAACAGTGGGCTCAGATATGGCCCATTCTAATGCTTGATAGCCACCCATACTTCCACCTAATAATAAATCAATGGAATCGATACCTAAATGCGTTCTTAATAAAATATGCGCCTTCACCATATCGCGAATAGTGACCGTTGGAAAATTATCAAAACTGATATCGGTGGCAATCGTCTCTGCACTTAATGGCCCCGTAGAACCATAACATGAACCAATAATATTTGCACAAACAATATAATAATCGGTTGGATTAATAATGGCCCCCTCGCCCACTAATCCCTTCCACCAATCGGCCGCATCTGAATTAGCGGTAAGCGCATGACATACCCAGGCTACTTTCTTACTAGGGCTATAAGTACCATAGGAGTGATAGGCAATGGTTAGCATAGGAAGGCTCACCCCACATTCTAGGGTAAAAGGACTTTGATATTTATAAATCTTTGGCTCCATTTTTTCTAATTCTAGTGCAAAGTAACTATCTATTTGAATTACATTTGCATAATCATTGGAATTTATATTTCAATAAACTAACAATTATTATTTTATGGAAAGGATGGTTGTAACAAGAATGAACGATGGATTTGCTTTTAATGCAGTGGATGAAGCCCATAATCACATGCGGTTGGATATTCCCGTTGACCAAGGAGGCCATGGCACAGGACTTAGACCTATGCAAACTTTATTAAGTGCATTGGGCGCTTGTAGTGGTGTAGACATTGTGATGATATTAAACAAACAAAAAGAAACCATAGAATTTTTTGAAATGATTATTGATGGAGAACGTGAAACAGGTAAAGAACCCTCTTTGTGGAAGACCATTCATATTATTTTCAAATTCAAAGGTACTATGACTAAAGAAAAAGCAGAAAAAGCTTGCGCATTGTCTATTGATAAATATTGTTCTGTAGCAGCTACCCTAAGAGCAGCAGGTGCGGTTATTAGTTGGGAAGTGGAGATAGGATAAAATAAATTAAAACAGAATTAGCATATTAAACTATTTGTATGAAGCATACGCAATCAAAATTAATTAGAACACAGATTCCAAGAACGGCTGAAGGGGAACATGCGAGTCCTTTATATCTTACAAGTAGTTTTTGTTTTGATAATGCCGAAGATATGCGCGCTGCTTTTGCAGATGAAACAGATGTAAATATTTATAGTCGTTTCTCTAACCCAAATGTACAAGAGTTTGTAGATCGTTTATGTATTTTAGAAAATGCAGAAGCAGGTTTTGCGACTGCTACTGGAATGAGTGCAGTCTTTGGATCCTTTATGGCCTTATTAAAAAAAGGAGACCATCTTTTATCATGTGATTCAGTTTTTGGAAGTACGCGTACCGTTGTTTCTAAGTATTTACCTAAATATGGCATTGATTTTAGTTATGTAAGTGCCAATGCAACTGCTGCTCAGTGGGAGGCAGCCATTACGCCGCAAACTAAAATGATTTATTTGGAAACCCCTACGAATCCAGGATTAGAAGTAATAGATATTGCCATGGTAAGTACCATTGCTAAAAAACATAATGTTATTTTAAACGTCGACAATTGTTTTGCAACGCCTATTGGTCAAACCCCAATAGATTTAGGTGCCGACCTCGTTATTCATTCTGCCACTAAATGGATTGATGGACAGGGTCGTGTTTTAGGAGGCGCTATTGTAGGTCGCAAGGACTTAATTCATGAAATGTATTTATTCTGTCGTGCTACAGGTCCTTCACTTTCTCCATTCAATGCATGGATATTAAGTAAAAGTTTAGAAACTTTAGAAGTGCGTATGGAAAGACATTGCAGTAATGCCTTATTTGTTGCTGAAAAATTAGAAGGTCATTCAAAAATTAATTTTGTTAAATATCCTTTCTTAACATCACACCCACATTTTACTATTGCTAAAAAGCAAATGACCAATGGTGGAGGTATTGTTTGTTTTGAAATAAAAGGAGGACTTGAAGCAGGCCGTACTTTTTTAAATGGTTTAAAAATGTTATCGCTTACTGCTAATTTAGGAGACACCAGAAGTATTGCTTCCCACCCTGCTAGCACAACGCATTCAAAGCTTTCACCAGCAGAAAGAGATGCTGTTAGTATTAGTGATGGCTTAATAAGAATATCGGTGGGCCTTGAACACAAGGAAGATATTGTAGCCGATATACTGCAGGCTTTAGAAGCTTAATATATACCTATTTTTAAATTCGTTTTTCATCATTTTTTCATCATTTTTTCATCATTTTTTCATCATTTTCTGGGGCGCTAAAAG
>JABMML010000233.1 GCA_013205585.1 Chitinophagaceae bacterium
AGTTTAATTAAAGCAGGATTTTTAAATACAGAAGCCATTCAATACAAAGGGCAATCTGTTTCTCCATTAGGTTTTACTTCAGCATTATTATTTGATCAATGGAAATTAGGTGCTACAGAAGCTGAATTTACTTTAATGACTATTGAAATTAAAGGCGAAGGTAAAACCATTCATTATGAATTGTATGACGAGTACGATGCCGTAACTGAAACAAGTAGTATGAGTAGAACCACTGGCTATACTTGTACCGCAGCATTGAATATGCTCATGGAAAATTTATTTACCGAAAAGGGTGTTTTCCCTCCAGAGCTTGTAGGAAAGCATGCGCCTTGCTTTGAGTATATGATTAAATACTTGCAGGAGCGTAATATTCATTATGTAAAGACTGAGTCTTAATTAGAATTGAGAAAGCAAAGAAATAGCGCTGAAATAGCTGTTTATAAATTAGAGGCTATTTAGGAAAAATTAATTACTTTTACTCCATAATTAATCAATTATGGGATTTCATATTAACAAGAAAGTAGCTGATAAAAAAGCTGCCACTGGAACTAAAGCCACTTTTCAAGGGGGTAGTTCACAATTTATAGCCAAGGCTAACACTAAGTCTACAGGCACTACCAAGAAGCCAATTAAAACAGGCGGCTCTAGAGGTAGTTGATTAGAACTAGTAGATTAGAACTAGCTAATAAGAGCTAGTTTTCACTTTACAACAGCTTTACTATTGCTTCACTAGTGTTGGTGCAATTATCTTCTGCCATATGGCATAGCCTTTTGCATTCATATGCAACTTGTCGGCTATAAAAATATCTTCATAGACTTCTCCGTTCGTATCTAACATCGCTGAATGAACATCTAAAAATTGGGTCTGCTTCTGCTTATTTATAAAATTGCGAATAAGTGAATTGGCTGCAACAAACTTTTCTTCCATAGACCATCTCGCTACACTGGGTTTAATAGAAACATACATAATAGGAATTTTATTTCCTAAACGGTTTCTAATTATTGTATATAAAGTTTTAAATCTTTCAAAAACTATTTGAGGGGTAATGGTATCACTTGCTGCAATATCATTTTCACCACAGTAAATATATATTTGCTTAGGTTTATATTTTAAAATAGTTTCTTGGTTAAAGTGTATAATATCTGTTAAGCTGGAGCCACCAAAACCTCTATTAATAATAGCATAGCCAGGGAAATAATTAGTAATGTCTTTCCAATAATTAAAAGAAGAGCTGCCCACAAATAAAATACTATTTGTAGCTGGCATTTGAATACTGTCGTTTTTTATAAATACATCAATTTCTTCTTGAAAAGGAATGGCAGTAATGGTTTGGGCATGGCTGGAAAGCATTCCTAAAAAAAGTACAAATACGAATAGATATTTTTTCATATTGATTTATATAACCTAAGATAGGTAAATAAGCGAAATTTAAAATAGTAAGTAAGAATTATAGTAATATTTTTGCTTGTATAATAGTGGCAAGGGTTTGTATTATGCCCATTGTTATAAATAAAGCTTCAAAAGATACAAAATTGGCAATTAAGCCTCCAATAGCAATGGCAATGCCTGATACAAAATGTGGGTGGCCATTTGCAAGGCTCCAATGAAAAGTATTGCTTTTATCTTCTAAGTTGTGTGCATATAAAGAGTCCCAAATGGGTGCACTTAAAGCTTCTGCCATACCTAAGCCAATTTGAATTAAAAAAAGTTGTTGTGTGTTATGTACAAATATATATCCAAATGTAAGCAAGGCGTTTAAACCATAACCAAAAATCATTACCTGCTTTTTATAGATTGATTTATTAACAAACTTTCCCACTATAACATAAAAAATACCAGTGGCCATTAAATAAGCGGCCCATGCCCAGGTAATGTCTAATAAATCACCTCCAATTTTTTCGGCATAAATGGCAAAAAGGGGGCCAAATAAGCCTTCCCCAAAATACCATAAGCTAGAAGCTATTAATAAAATTTTGGTGGTTTTATTTAAACTCATTTTTTAAAATTTATAAGTAATACCGATATCAAAAAAGAAAATATTTGCTAAATTATTTTCTGAATAAGGAGTTGAATTA
>JABMML010000234.1 GCA_013205585.1 Chitinophagaceae bacterium
AACCGCTTCATAAAAATTGGGGTCAAACCAAATTTGAAATGCGCGCGAATTTTTAGCAACTCTTTCTTGGTGTTGAATCCCACTATTTGATTGAATTATCTGAAAATCGCCTGCATGTAAAGGTGTCCAAACTTTAGTGGCTGTGTCATAGTGCTCAATTGTTCCCTCTAATAGAAATGTCATTATTTCAAATCCTTCATGAGGGTGTAATCCAAATTCACAATTTTCGTTTACATATCCATTGCTCCAATAAAACAAACTAGAATATGGTTTTACGTTTGATTTTCCATTGTAGACAGGCTTGTTGGCGTGGAATTTACCACCAAAAATTACATCATTGAATTGCTCGCTCTTTTTTATAATTTGAATCATTAAATGCTGGTTTTGATTTTAGAAATAACTGTTTTTAATTCCTCTAATAACTCGTCATTAGTTATCCCTTTATTAAAATCAAAATTTTGATAAAAATTAGGTAAGGAAAACGTCCCTCTAATATCAGCTCCTAAATAAGGAAAGATATTTTTCGCTGAATCTAAAACCGTGGCCCCTCCTCTTGGGCCAGGAGAAGTCGACATTAAAATCATCGGTTTTTCATTAAACAATTTTCTTTCTTTAATACGGGAAGTCCAATCCAATAAATTTTTTAGGCCCACGTTAAATGAGCCATTATTTTCCGCAAGCGATAATATGATTAAATCTGTTTCATCAATAAGCGATGCAAAATTGGTTACTTCAAGCGGCATCCCAAGAATCGTCTCGTTATCAATACTATATATAGGTATGTTTAACGAACTAATATCAAATTTGGTGATAATAGCTTTTTCAAAAAATTGGGCCGCAAAATATGCTAACGCTTTGTTTATTGAATTTTGGGAGTTGCTACCTCCAATGGCCATTATTTTCATTTTAATTTCCATTTAAGATTCTTGATTTTAATTCCGGAAAACGATATACTGCTACAGTCCATAAAAATACTTGTATAACAGCAGGAGCAACAATTGATTGACCGTGTTCCAAATGCGTAGCAATTGCGCCTCCCATATAGGCTGCTAATAACAAGCTGCCCAAAATTCCGGTTCTCGGAAAAACAAATAAGATAGCGCTGATAATTTCTAACACCCCCAAAAAAGTATAGGTTTGTGGATTAATCCCAAAATCTGATGCCATTTTTAGTGAATCTGAATTCGTAAATATTTTACCCAAGGCGCTGCCCATAAAAACAAAGGCCAACAAACCTGTAAGCCCCCAATAAATAATTTTTTTTGACATATTCATTTTGTTATAGTTTAAAATATGTTGTAAGTTATCTATATTTACTACCCAATAGATAGTAGTTACCCTTAAGTAAGTAGTTACTTCAAGGTGCATAAAATAAATATAGCTATGAAAACGTCACCCCAGAACACAAGTTGTACATATAAATTAATGGCTTCAAGAGATGCACTTGAAGTTATTCAAGGGAAATGGAGAATTCCGATTATCATCTCGCTTACATACGGCAATAAACGGTATGGCGAAATTAAAAAGGAAATAAAAAATATCTCCCCAAAAATGCTATCTCAGGAACTAAAGACTTTGGAAATGAATAAAATAATAAGCCGAACTCTTTATGATAGCATGCCAATTACAGTTGAATATTCATTAACACCTTTAGGAAAATCTATGACGCCACTTTTGAACGAGATATTAAAATGGGGAATTCATTTTCGAAATGAAGTAATTAATAATTAAAGAAATGTAAATCTGTCAAAATGTCCTTTTAAAGAACGTTAAGATGGTTTTAATATCAAGGATTGGTAGCGATCAACCACAAAGCGTACTTTGACTCGATCCATTTGTTTCAGCAATGAATAATAACAATCATGTAGTTGATTTTCTAATAGTAAAAGCTCCTGATTGAGCTTGGCTACTTGTAAATCACTTCCTTTAATTCTTTGCTTCTGAGCATCCCAAGCATGAGAATTAATTTTAACCCCTGTGGAGATGTTCTTGCTTTCGTTGGCTATGATTAAGCGCAACATGATGGGTGATTGACCCATTTTGTCAACTTGTGACCTGTAAATCCAAAATAATGTTTTCATCTGTGTTTTGATTTAACACAGGTACAAAACGATGTTGATTTTGTGTGACCAAAAATGTGATCTAATGACGTGTTTTCAGGTCACAATAGGTAACAAAAAAAGCACTACCGTGTCTTACGATAGTGCTTTAGATTGTTTTGCTCCCCTTATCCTCGAAAGATGCAACTATAATACGATGATTGAGTATGTGACAATCAGGAAATTGAAGGGTTAAAGATTTCTATTTCCCTAAAAAATCAATAATTAAATTGGATATCAAAGCTGGTTTTTCTGTAAATGTAAAATGAGATGTGTTTGGCAAAATAGCCAGTTGACTACTAGGAATGGTTCTATAAATATGTAAACCATGTTCCAACGAGGTCATATCTTTATCTCCGTATACAATTAAGAACTTGCTTTTGATTTTACTTAAATGATCGTCACTGATCACTTCTTTGGTAATCCACATATTTCTAAGCTGTTTGAAAGACTTTTGCCAAGTCGTTTTGTTAGGTGATAATTTCAAAAATTCATCTAACCAATAATGCTTAATTCCATCTGAAATAGTTTCTGGCGTCCATGTTTTCATGTCATCAATTGCTCCATCAGGATAACCATCTGTATCACTATTTGACCCACTAACAACTACTTTTTTAATCTTATCTGGTCTATCATACGCTAAAATATAAGCAGAATTTCCACCATCACTCCAACCCAAAACATATACACTATCTAATTTCATTTGGTCAATAAATGAAGCATAATAGTTGGCATAAATTTGATAGCTAATAGAATCAATCTGCTCTGACCTTCCTTGACCAGGACTATCCATTGCTATTACTCTAAAGTTTTTAGATAACGGTCCAATTACATTTTTATAATCTTTAATTGACCCAAATCCACCATGTAATAATAATAGCGGAGTTCCTTTTCCGTATTCTTCGTAATAAACTTTCGCTCCTTTGATATTTAAATATTTACCATAATTTGAACCATAAGGTATTTGAGAAAAAAGGGATTGGGATAATAATAATATCCCAACGAATATAAAGTTCTTCATTGCAAATAAATTTGTGATGTAATTTTTTGGAAGATAAGAATAATAAATTCAACAGAAAAATTAAAAGATGCAACTAGCCTAACTCACTGATAGACAAAGAAAAAGCCATCATTTCTGATGGCTTGTCCAGTGAAGCTCCCCCT
>JABMML010000235.1 GCA_013205585.1 Chitinophagaceae bacterium
CCATTCGCCACCTTTAATTACTGTTTTAGTCATTTCCATAAAATTTATTTTATTAGGTCTTTATTTAATTATTTTGAATTTATCTTTTGAACTTGTCTTTTAATATATTTAAAGTCTATCTATTTCGAATCATCTTTTAGTGTCAATCTTTTTAGATCAAATCTTTATTCGTTAAATTATCATATACTCTTTGAAAAACATTTTTTACGATATCAATTTCTTCTTTGGTGATATCTAATAGTGCTTCATTCATTGTTTGATTCGCTAACTCGTAAGTAATTTGTTGCAAGGGTTTAGCAATATCTGTTAAGTATACTAAATTTATTCTTCTATCTTCTTTACTTGCCACGCGCAATACAAGCTCTTGTTTTTCTAAATTATCAATGAGTCGGGTGGTGCTTGCTTTGTCTCTAAAAGTTCTATTGCCTAATTCTAGTTGACTCAGTCCATCTTCTTTCCATAAATGATATAAGACAGACCACTGTTCGATAGTAATATCCAATCCTGCGTTTCTAAAATTCTTTTGTAATCGTCTTGCAACAGCGGTAGTAGCCATGCCATTTACGACACTGTAAAGCTCTCCTCTTTTGAATTGGTTGTTTGACATATAGTTAGTTATGCAACTAATATAAATGTACAACCAATTTTTAGGTTTTGGGCAATTATTTGCCTTTTTTTGGTCTTTTTTTGAATTTTTTAGCCTTTTTTGCGCAAAATGGGGCAATTTGGAGGGGTTTTGAAAATCGAATTATAAGGCTCTATCTAGATGTACATAGCCGCCATCCACATAAATATGCTGTCCGGTTGTATGGCTCGATTTTTCAGATAATAGAAAGGCTACGGTATTGGCAATCTCTTCTTTGGTGGTGAATCTTTGGCCTAATGGAATTTTTTCTTTGATGGAATTTAATTTTTCTTCGGGGTTGGGTAATGTTTTTATCCATTTTTCATACAGTGGGGTATAACATTCAGCAACCACCACTGCATTTACACGAATGCCATAGGGTAATAATTCAACGGCCCATTCTCTAGTGAGTGCATTGCGTCCACCATTGGCAGCTGCATAAGCAGAAGTACCACCTTGTCCAGTTTCTGCTGTCTTTGAACTTATATTAACTATATTTCCTTTTGACTTCTTTAAATAGGGGAGCGCATGATGCGCTAATAAATAATAGTGTACTAAGTTCTTATGTAAACTTTTCATAAATAATTCGTAGTTCCCATTTTCTAAACCTACACTATCATTCTCTCCTGCATTATTTACAAGCCCGTCTATTTGACTATATTTTGTAACAATTTTTTTAATGGCATTTTCACAAGCAACAGGATCTGTTAATTCTGCCACCACCTGATCGGCTTGATACCCTTGTATTTGAATTGCCTTTACAAGCGCTAAATTATTTTCTTCACTTCTTCCTATAATAATGGGTATAGCACCTTCGGCTG
Source organism: Chitinophagaceae bacterium (assembly GCA_013205585.1). Classification (GTDB taxonomy): domain Bacteria; phylum Bacteroidota; class Bacteroidia; order Chitinophagales; family Chitinophagaceae; genus Sediminibacterium. The sequence continues at coordinate 1,447 of JABMML010000235.1, forward strand.
CTAATAAATTAGTAATGCCTTCGCCAATGCCTCTTGCACCTCCAGATACTATAATTATTTTGCCTTCTAATGCTAAGTCCATAATTTAAAGTTTATAAAATTTTATTGCATTGTTTGCAAAAAAAGATGCTTGTTCGTCTATACTAAAAGTATTGAAATAATTTTGCAATGTTTCTAACCATTTTGAATAAGAACTGGCTAATAAGCATACGGGCCAATCACTACCAAACATAATACGATCTGTGCCAAAGGCTTCTACCACTGTATCTATATAGGGCTTTAGGGTATCCAATGTCCAGCTATTCCAGTTTGCTTCAGTTGCCAATCCACTTATTTTACAATAAACATTAGGATATTGAGCAATTTCATTTATATCTTTTTGCCAACTTTCCCATTCACCTTCTTTTATATTGGGTTTGGCTAGATGATCAATGACAATGGGTTGTTCTTTATGATTTGAGATAAATTCTTTGGCTTCTTTTAATTGGCTCGCATATATTAATAAGTCATAAGTATAATTATACTTTGTTAATGCGTCTATTCCCTTTTTAAAACTAGGGGCTAACATAAAACCTTTTGGTTCAGCTTGCAAAATATGTCTAAAACCTTTAAGAACTTTTGTATCTGTATAGGTTGCTAACGCTGCTTCAATTTCAGTTGAATTTAAATCTACCCAGCCCACCACGCCTTTTATGAAAGAATTTTGATTGGCTTCTCTTATTAAAATTTGAGTTTCTGCATCTGTTTGATCTGCTTGCACTGCAATACAGCCATCGACATTATTTTCTTTTAATATAGGTGCTAAATCTGCAGGGAGAAAATCTTTTCGAATTACCTTCATGTCTTCATTAATCCAATCATGTGTTTTGGGGTCGTAATTCCAAAAATGCTGATGTGTATCAATGATTTTCATTTTTGAAATAGTTTTATTTTTGATAGGCAATAGCAGTTTGCTTACTGCTGCCTAAGCCATCAATACCTAATTCAACAACATCTCCAGGTTTTAAATAAATATTAGGACTAAAGCCAAGACCCACACCAGCAGGGGTTCCCGTGCTAATGACATCGCCTGGAAGTAAGGTCATAAATTGACTGCTATAGGAAATAAGTTGAGGTATATTAAAGATTAAGTCATCGGTATTACTATCCTGCATCATCTTCCCATTTAAACTTAACCACAATCTTAATTGATGCGGATTTGGAATCTCATCTTTAGTAACTAACCAAGGACCCAGTGGTGCAAAACTATCGCAACCCTTTCCTTTATCCCAAGTGCCGCCTCTTTCTAATTGAAAGGCACGTTCGCTTACATCGTTATGTAAAACATAACCTGCCACATAATCCATAGCCTCTGCTTCGCTTACATAACTTGCTTTTTTTCCAATCACTACTCCTAACTCTACTTCCCAATCTGTTTTTTCTGAATTTTTAGGAATAATAATATTATCGAAGGGGCCAGTTAAAGAACTGGTAGACTTCATAAATAGTATGGGTTCTGTTGGAATAGCTGCTCCTGTTTCCTTTGCATGCTTCGCGTAGTTTAAACCAATACATAATATTTTAGAAGGCCTAGCAATAGGTGATCCAATTCTTTGGCCATCTTCTATTAATGGTAATTTTTCTTCATTAACAATGCCCTCTAATTTTTGTAAACCATTCTGCTCAAAAAAACTTTCATCATAATCTTTAATAAAAGCACTTAGATCATAGTTTTTACCCTCTAAGTGAATACCTGGTTTTTCTTTGCCTTCTTTTCCGAATCTTATTAATTTCATTTTTAACTATTTAAAGTAACGTAACCGCCATCAATGGCATAATCGCTACCGGTAATAAAACTAGCTTCATCACTACACAAATATAAAACTTGATGTGCTATTTCAATGGGCTTACCCATTCTACCAATGGGTTGAGTTTTAGATAATTTATCAAACATTTCTGCCTCTTTGCCTGGGTAATTCTTTTTCAAAAAACCATCTACAAAAGGAGTATGCACTCTTCCTGGAGAGATACTATTACATCTTATATTATCTTTTATAAAATCCTTAGCCACACTCAATGTCATAGCATGCACAGCACCTTTGCTCATCCCATAAGCAAAGCGGTCTGACACGCCCACTTTGGCAACAATGGAACTTATATTAACAATAGCTCCACCACCTGTTTTTTGCATAATAGGTATAGCTGCATGTAAACTATTGTATACTCCTTTCACATTAACATTAAATATTTTTTCAAAATCTTGCTCTTCAGTACTAGTAGCATTGCCTATATGTGATATACCTGCGCAGTTCACCAAAATATGCACCGTTTCAATTGTATTATAGGCTACCATTAATGCTTTTTGATTTGCCACATCAATTACAATTGATATTGCTTCGCCGCCCTCTTTTTTAATGATGTCAACTGTGTCATTAGCGCTTTGCTCACTAAGGTCCACCACATAAACTTTTGCACCTTGTTTTGCTAATATGATACAAACTTCTTTACCAATGCCGCTGCCGCCTCCAGTGACAACTGCCGTTTTTTGATGAAGTAAAAACATGGTATAAAATATTTTATTGTAAAATGGTTCTTCTATTTTTTATAAGGAGACGCCTCTTTTCCAAGGTATGAAATCGTCCTGATGTAATTGCACTGCCTTTGGAATAACTTCACCACTTGCGGCTTTAATGCAGTAGTCTAAAATTTCTTCACCCATTTCTTCAATAGTTTTAATACCGTCTATAATTTCTCCAGTATTAATATCTATAATATCAGACATGCGATTGGCTAGTTTAGTATTCGTAGAAACTTTTATTACAGGACAGACAGGATTACCCGTAGGTGTACCCAGGCCGGTTGTAAATAAAATTAAAGTAGCTCCACTTGCTGCCTTTCCTGTGGTGGCTTCCACATCATTGCCTGGAGTACAAACTAAACTTAAGCCTGCCTTGGTAGCTGCTTCGGTATAATCTAATACATCTACTACTGGAGCAGTTCCACCTTTTTTACAAGCTCCTGCACTTTTAATAGCATCAGTGATTAGTCCATCTTTTATATTACCAGGAGAAGGGTTCATATGAAATCCACTTCCTACAGCATGCGCCATTTTATTATACTCTTCCATCAGTCGAATAAATTTATTTGCTGTTTTTTCATCCACTGCTCTATCAATTAATTCTTGCTCTGTTCCGCATAATTCAGGAAACTCTGCAAGTAATATTTGTCCGCCTAAGGCTACTAAAATATCGGCTGCATGTCCAACAGCAGGATTCGCGGATATTCCACTGAAACCATCGCTACCACCACATTTCACGCCAATACATAATTTACTAAGAGGCGCTGGTTTTCTTTCAATTTTATTAGCTTCTTTTAATTTTTCAATGGTGGACTGTATAGCCGATTTAATTAATTGCTCTTCGCTTTGTGATGATTGTTGTTCAAAAATAATTAAGGGCTTATCGAAATTTGGGTTTCTCTTTTTTAAATCATTTTTAAAATCATCTATTTGTAAATGTTGACATCCTAAACTTAACAAGGTAATACCTGCTACATTGGGATGATCTGCATAGGCAGCCAATAAATTACTTAAAGTAGAGGCGTCCTGTCTGGTGCCACCACAGCCTCCTTGATGATTTAAAAATTTAATGCCATCTATATTTTTAAATATTCTTTTTTCAATAGAAGGTGCAACAGTTATATGTTCGTCAATGACTAAACTATTATTATTGTGTATATTCTTTACCACTTCATCTGCGAATTCTTTGTACTTATCGGTAATAGTATAACCTAGTGCATGATGCAAGGCTTCTTTAATAACATCCAAATTTCTATTTTCACAAAACACAGTGGGTATAAATAACCAGTAATTCGCAGTGCCTACTTTGCCATCAGATCGGCGATAGCCGTTAAATGTTTTATTTTTGAAATTATTTGTATTTGGGGCCTGCCACTTATAATTTGCATTTCGGTAGGCATAAGCATCTGCTTCATGCTTTGTATTGGTAACCGTCATTTTTTCTCCAACACTTACACTATCTATAACTATTTTTCCAACCGTAATCCCATACATAGTAATAAGCATTCCTTTTGCTAAGTCCTTTATGAAAAACTTATGCTTTTCTTCAATGTCTTCTTTTAAAATATAGGTTTCACTTTCAAAAATAATCGATTCGCCCTTTTTTAAATGGTTAAGGGCTACTAGTACAGTATCCTTTGGGTGAATTTGTAAAACTTTTAAATTTCTTTCCTTCATGTTTGGCCTTATTTAGAGCAATCCATTGAATCTACAATTTAATTCAAACAATTAAAAAATCCTATTTCTGAGATGGAAAAGCAATTAACTTTGCGCCATGCACTACTTTTTAGATTGGATACTTGCTATTTTAACCCTTATGTATGCCGGCTTATTAATTGCCTACCGCTACTGGTTCGATAAACTTTCCTTTTTTGATTTTAAACCCGACAAAGTGGTGAGCGCTTATACTCGTTTTTCCATTGTCATTCCTGCAAGAAACGAAGGGGCCAACATTAAAAAATGTGTCGACTCTATTTTGGCACAAGCTTATCCTGCTGAATTTTTTGAAATTATTGTGATAGATGATTTTTCAGAAGACAATACCGCCTCTATTATTGAAGCTATACATGCCGAACATGCGCATGTAAAATTATTAAAACTTGCCGACTTTTATAAAGCCGATGAAATTAGTTCTTTCAAAAAGAAGGCTATTGAAAAAGCAGTGGGTCATGCGAACGGCGATTGGATTATTACCACCGATGCCGATTGTGTTGCACCTAAGTATTGGCTTTTATTATATCATCAATATATACAAGCGAATAATCCTGTATTTGTGGCAGCGCCTGTTATGTTTATAAAAGAAAAAGGAATATTGAATGAATTTCAAGTGTTAGATTTCTTAGCGCTTCAAGGTATTACAGCAGCTGCAGTGGGCGCGGGTAAGCATTCTATGAGCAATGGAGCAAACTTGGCTTTTGAAAAATCGGCGTTTTTTGCAGTAGGTGGTTACCAGGGAGTAGATCATATTGCCAGTGGCGACGATATGTTCTTAATGCATAAAATGAAAAAAACTTTATCTAATAGAATTGGATATTTATTTCATCCCAATGCCATTGTATTTACCAAGACCATGCAAAATTGGAAAGATTTTTTAATGCAAAGAATTCGTTGGTCTAGTAAGGCACGCTATTATGACGACAGTTCTATATTCTGGGTTTTACTTTTAGTATATGTTTATAATTTAAGTTTTTTAGTGATTCTATTAATGGGGCATTATCAATCTTTTTTTATTGCCATTGCTTTTAAAACTTTTTTTGAACTCTATTTTTTAGACCCTGTTGCTAAGTTTTATTTTTTAGAAAAAGGGCTTCGTTATTTTTTACTTTACCAGCCCTTGCATATTGTTTATACTTTAGTGGCAGGTCTCTTTGGCCAGATTAGAACCTATACTTGGAAGGGTAGGCAGGTGAAATAAGGGTCTGCGGAAGGATTTGATCGAAAAAAAGTCATTTTAGCGCTCAAAATTGCCATTTTAACTAGAAAAATTGGCCTTCTTTATGTAGTTTTGCATACTAATTAATAATAGAATAGATATGTCGACTGAAACCATTGAAACCACGGTAGCTGCCCTAACAGCCAAAGATTTTGCCACTGACCAAGAAGTGCGTTGGTGCCCAGGTTGTGGAGATTATTCCATCTTAGCCTCTGTACAAAAAGTAATGCCAACTATTGGCGTTGCTAGAGAAAATATTGTAATTATTAGCGGTATTGGTTGTAGTAGCCGTTTCCCATATTATATGAACACCTATGGTATGCACTCTATTCATGGTCGTGCTACTGCTATTGCGAGTGGTTTAAAAGCAAGTCGTCCTGAATTAAGTGTGTGGATAGTAGCAGGTGATGGAGATTCAATGAGTATTGGTGGTAACCATACTATTCATATGTTGAGAAGAAATTTAAATGTTAATTTTTTAGTGTTCAATAACCAAATTTATGGTTTAACAAAGGGTCAATATTCTCCAACTTCTGAAGTAAATAAAGTTACCAAGAGCTCTCCTCAAGGAAGTATTGATCATCCATTTAATCCAGCTGCATTGGCTTTAGGAGCAGATGCCACTTTTGTAGGACGTACCATGGATCGTGATCCGAAGCATATGCAAACAACTATTGCACGTGCAGAACAACATCAAGGCACTTCATTCTTAGAGATATACCAAAACTGTAACATTTTTAACGATGGTGCTTTTGAAGTATTTACTGAAAAATCGACTAAGCAAGTACATGGTTTATATGTTGAACAAGGAAAGCCATTAACTTTTGGTGCAAATGGGGAGAAGGGAATTCGTTTTGATGGAATGCGCCCTGAAGTGGTAGAGATTGGTTCAAAGTATAGTGCCGATGATATGTGGATCCATGACGAAAAAGATTTTTATAAAGCACAAATATTAACGCGTTTATTTGATAACCCTTCTGAAGTGGGTGCTGTTTTCCCAAGACCTTTTGGTATATTTTACATCAATGACCGTCCTTGCTATGAGGAAATGATGAGTTTACAAATTCAAGAGGCTTTAGCAAAAGGTGCAGGAGATTTAGATAAGCTAATCCGCGGTAAAGAGACTTGGGAGATTAAATAATCATAAATCGATATAATTTCTTTTAAGGGCCGTCATCACCATGGCAGTGCGCTGTTTCACCTGTAGTTTCCTAAACACTCTATCTCTATAGCCATAAATAGTATTCACACTTTTTTGAAGCACTTGGGCTATTTCGTCATAGTTTAAGTCCTTGCTGCACTGCTGAATGAACATAATTTCATTTTTGGTCAAAGGCCTACGATTATAATTTAATTCCCTAATTGTAATTTCTTTTAACACATTACTGGTAATCATTTTAGATTTATCGGCCGATAAATGAAAGCGGGTTTTATTTCTAACACAATGTTTTAAATCTATTAATGGCTCGTCGGTAAAAAATAGTCCCTGCAAGCCATTTTTCATTAAAAAGCAAATAGACTTTATAAACTTAGCATCCGATTTTAATAATATAAACGGGTGCTTCCCTTTTGCCTTTATAGCTTTGATAACGCTAAGTAGTTCTATATAATTATAGCTATCGGCAATAATGCATAAGTCGGGCATGCGCTTGTCTTCTTTTAAAAAACTACAAAAGGCTTGAATATCGCCAGTGCTAAAAATAACTTTACAATCTTCTTGTTTTTCAATGGCTAATTGAAATGCTTGACGCGTAATTATTTTTTCTTCAAGATAGAGTATGCTAAACATGCGCTAGTTTTTATACAAATTAATATAAAATTGATTGGAATAAAAATAGGTAAATTTGTACTATACACTTTATGCTAATTAGAATACATCCCGAGAATCCGCAAGCTAGACAACTTACTATGGTAAAAGAATGTTTAGATGATGGGGGTATTATCGCTTACCCCACTGATACTATTTATGGGCTTGGTTGTTCTATTTTGCATCATGAAGCAGTGGAGAAAATTTGCGCCATAAAAAAAGTTGATCCTGAAAAAGCGCAGCTAAGTTTTATTTGCGCCGATTTAAGTGATTTGAGCGCTTATGCTAAAAGTATAGATAATGCTTTATATAGAATTTTGAAAAAAACTTTGCCTGGCCCCTATACTTATATTTTACCTGCTAGTAAACAAGTACCTAAAATTTTACAGTCAAAGAAAAAAACAATTGGCTTGCGTATTCCTAATAATAAAATTGCGCTCTCTATTATTGAAACCTTAGGCCATCCTATTTTATCGGCATCATTCCCTGGAGATAATGTAGAAGACTATACTGATCCTGAAATTATTTATGAACACTGGAGTAATCAAATTGATATGGTGGTAGACGGCGGTATTGGTGGCATTGTGCCTTCTACTGTGATTGATTGTACTACCGACGAATATGTGTTACTGCGACAGGGCTTAGGCGTTTGGGAGTATTAATACTAACCAGCTATTAATATAAATTGTGTAATTGAAAATACTATTTATAAAATAAGACCTACACTTATAGAAACTTATTAATGTAGTTTATAATAAACTTAGTTGTGGTGGTAGTATCTTAAAACTTTTTCGATGTTCAAAACATAAACCATATTGGGCGATTGCCGCGCGGTGCGCGGCCGTGCCGTATCCTTTATTTTTATCCCAACCATA
>JABMML010000236.1 GCA_013205585.1 Chitinophagaceae bacterium
CAGGGGTGGTAGGCTCTAAGATTGCAAGTGAATTAGGTAATATGCGCATTAGCGAACAAATAGACGCCCTTGAAATTATGGGCATCAATACCAAGAACTATTTAATACTTCCTAAAATATTAGCTTGCTTCACCATTGTTCCTTTATTAGTAGGTGTCTCGGCAGTTATAGGTATTTGGGGTGGTTATTTTGTTGGTGGATTAACCGGAGCCATTGCTCCAGAAATTTTCATCATGGGTATAAGAAAAGGTTTTGACGCTAATTATGTAGCAATTGCCTTTTACAAATCGTTTATTTTCTCATTTATTATAAGTACAGTGCCTTGTTATTTTGGTTATTATGTAAAAGGAGGTGCACTAGAAATTGGGAAAGCGGGTACGCAGTCGGTGGTGGTAAGTTGTATACTTATTTTAATTGCCGATTACTTAGTAGCAGCCATTGCTATTTAAAATAACTTAATAGTACCAATATATTTTCTACAATAATGAACAAAACCTAGCTAGTTTTGTTAAATTAGAAAAGATATATATGCATTCTCAGGTAGCTTTATTGAATAAAAAAATTGCCCCAGTCAGGGCTCAACTTTTAGCACATCCGGTGTATTCAAAAATTACTAATTTAGAAGGGCTGAAAAATTTTGTACAATTTCATGTTTTTGCAGTCTGGGACTTTATGAGTTTATTAAAATCACTGCAAATTGGTTTGACAAGCGTGCAACTTCCTTGGGTGCCCGTAGGAACGGCTAATACCAGGTATTTAATTAATGAAATTGTACTCGGAGAAGAGTCTGATGTAGATGAGCATGACCAAAGAATAAGTCATTTTGAATTATATATAAAGGCAATGGGTCAAATGGGGGCATCCACCACTTTAATAGATGCTTTAATGCATGAAATAGCTAGTGGTCAGCCAATAGAACAAGCCATTGAAAAATCGGCATTGCCTCAAAAAGTTAAAATGTTTTTAGCTTATACATTTGAAGTAGCGCTACATGCACCATTACATGTGAAAGCCGCTGTGTTTACATTTGGAAGAGAGGATTTAATTCCAGACATGTTTACCGAAATTTTAAATAAAATTTACGCAGATCATCCCCATCAAGTTTCCACCTTCAAATACTATATCGAAAGGCATATTGAAGTAGATGGCGGACACCATAGCCATCTGTCCTTAGAAATGGTTGCCGAATTATGTGGTGAGGATGCTACCAAATGGGAGGAGGCTACCATGGCATCTTTAAAAGCATTAGAAATGAGATCGCTTCTTTGGGATGCCATCAGTGAGTAAACTTTTTTAGGAGGACTCAGTATTTTATACTGTCAATTTAGTATAAAACTTTATACTTTACGAATATATCGTTATCAAAAGTTTGTGTTTCTATCAATGAAAGTTGAATACTATTTTCAAAAACTTGTTGTTCATTTGAGTTAAAAATATTTATTCCGTTGTTGTCTATCATTACACTTGGGCAAATAAATAAATTTAATTCATCTACTAATTTTTCTTTGATGAATGAAGTGTTTAGTTTCCCGCCTGCTTCTAATAATATTTCACAAATATTTTTTTGTAACAAAGTCGCTCCTAGTTTATTTAAATCGCATTGTTCTTTATGCATATTGACATTTATTATTTCAATATTTTCAGGTAATTTATGGTCAACTATTTTATCTGTAACCAAATAAATTTTTGTTTCTTTTCTTTTGTAAAAAATACCTAATTCCTTGTTTTCTTCTTTTAAAATATCTAATTGTTTATCAATGATAATAAGGTTCAATTCCTTTGCCTCGGCTTGGTCTATCCTAATATTCATAGTGGCATTATCTTTAATAACCGTTTTAGCGGTTGTTAAAACAGCATCTGCATTGGTTCTTAATACTTGGTGCACAAAGGCTCTACTTTTTGAATTGGAGATCCATTTACTATTTCCAAACCTGTCCGCTATTTTTCCATTGCTAGTGGTTGCAGCTTTGAGAATAAATTTAGGTCTTCTGTTTATTTGATTAATATTAAATGTGCTGTTTAATTCAACAATTTCAGGAACTATACAAATTTCAACAGCTACGCCTACATCTGCTAATACCTGAGCGCCAGAAACTAATGGATTTGGGTCCATGGATCCTATTACAACTTTTGGTATTCTTTTTTCAAGTATTAGATTTGTGCAAGGGGGCGTTTTGCCTGTATGTGAGCAAGGTTCTAATGTAACATAGAGTGTAGAATTCGATAAATCGCTGTTTTTTTGTAAGGCATCATTAATGGCCAACACTTCAGCATGGGCTTCTCCCGCCTTTTGGTGGTAACCTTCTCCAATAATTATTCCATGATGATCTACTATAATTGCGCCTACAAATGGGTTGGGCCTAATATCTTTAGAATTTGCTCTTTTCGCTAATAAAAATGCGGTATGTAAGTAGTCGGCTGAAGTCATTTAGATTATCTTTGCGTCTCAAAATTACCTAGAAATTAGCATATGTTTACAGGAATTGTCTCTGAAGGATATATAGTATCAATCTTGCCTAATGAAGAAGGCTGGGCGCTTGAAGTGGAAGCTTCTAAGTTTGCATCCATTGTACAAATAGGAGACAGCGTGGCAATTGATGGTGCTTGTTTATCGGTCACTAAAATTGATGGCAATAATTTATCTTTTTTTGTTTCAACGGAGAGTATCGATAAAACAATAATCAGTAATTATAAACTGGGGGCTAAAGTTAATATTGAATTACCCATGCAGCCAACCGGTTATTTAGGGGGTCATTATGTTTTAGGCCATGTAGATACTACTGCAAATGTGGCAAAAGTTATTGCTGGTGAACAAGCTTGGTTTTTTACAATTGCTATTCCAAAACAATTTGTAAAATATGTTGTTTATAAAGGTTCTATTGCCATTAATGGAATAAGCTTAACAATTAATAAGGTCATTGAGAATGAAATAGAATTATGTATTATTCCAGTCACTATTTCTAAAACAAATATGTCTTTATTGAAACAAGGAGATATTGTAAATATTGAATTTGATATTTTGGCAAAATATACCGAACAATTATTAAATAAAAGAGAAATAAAAGAGTAATTAAATATGTTCAATACTATAGAAGAAGCGTTATTGGATTTTAAAAACGGCAACCCTATTTTAGTAGTCGATGACGAGTCAAGAGAAAACGAAGGAGATATTATTTTTCCTGCAGATGCTGCAACACAAGAGAAATTAAATTTTTGTGCAAGTCAGGCAAGAGGATTAGTTTGTATTGCTATAGAATCTAAAATAGCTAAAAGATTAAATTTAGCACCCGTTTCTTCCAATCATTTAGATCCTTTTCACACTGCTTTTTACGATTCCATTGACGCCAGCCAAGCATTAGGCATTACTACAGGTATCTCTGCTAAAGAAAGGGCCATTACAGCTGCACATATTGCGCATCCAAATAGTAAGCCCTCCGACTTTATAAAACCTGGTCATTTATTCCCGTTGGTTGCAAAAACAAATGGTGTACTAGTTAGGCAAGGTCATACGGAAGCAGGGGTTGATTTATGTAAATTAACAGCACATGAACCTGCTGCTGTTATTTGTGAAGTAATGGACAATGAAGGCAATATGATGCGTAGAGAAGGTCTATTCGAATTTGCAAAAAAACATGCACTTAAGGTAATCACCATTCAACAAATTGTTGATTACCGTAATCTTACTGAAAATCATATGCTTTTTGTTTCTAAGTCGGTATTGCCCAGTTCTTTTGGAAACTTTGAAATTGAAGTGTATGAAAATAGTTTAACAGGTATTGAAGAGGTTTTAATTTCAATGAAAAAAACTGAAAATAAACCAATTGTAAGAATTCATAGTGAATGTCTTTCAGGAGATATTTTTGGTAGTTTAAGATGTGATTGTCAACAACAATTACATAGTGCATTATCTCTTATAGCAGAAAATGGGCATGGTTATATTGTTTATTTAAAAGGACAAGAAGGAAGGGGCATAGGTATTGGAAATAAAATTGCTGCCTATGCATTACAAGAGCAAGGGTTGAATACTTATGAAGCCAATGAAAAACTAGGCCTACCCAAAGATGCTAGAACTTATATAAATGCTATTTGGATTTTAAAAGCATTACACATTAACAACTTTTATTTAATGAGTAATAATCCTGATAAAATAGCAGCATTAACTAAGTCTGGGTTAATTTTTAATATATTGCAAGTTCCTGTTACATCTACTGTGCATAATCAAAAATATCTTTCAGATAAAATAGAAATTGGAAAACACAGTATAAAATTTAATTAATAAAATACCATGATTGCTATTATAAAAGCACAATTCAATTCTGAAATTACAAACTTGTTGGAATTAGGTTGTACTAATTATTTAAGAGAACAAGAATTGCCCTTTACCCAATTTGAATGCCCTGGTGCAGTGGAAACAGTAGTGTATGCTAATAAACTAATAGGCACCGGAAAGTATAAGTCAATAATTGTTATTGGCGCCATTATTAAAGGAGATACCGACCATTACGAATATGTTTGTCAATATGTAACCAATGGAATTAGTCAACTTTCTGCAATACATACAACGCCCATTATATTTGGCATTTTGACAGTGCAGACCGAGGAGCTAGCTTATGACAGAGCAGCATTGGATAGAATGAATAAAGGAAAAGAATTTGGCGAAACTGCTAAGTTTATGATTGACGCTTTTGAAAAATTATAATTTTTTGGGATGGCCGGCTCATTTCATTCGCCGTCATCCTAAATGGGCTCCTTAACCAAAGCCTCTCATTTGCATGAGAGGCTTTGTAGCCACC
>JABMML010000237.1 GCA_013205585.1 Chitinophagaceae bacterium
ACCAAAGAAATGCGTTACAAAGCAAAGAGTGTGAATTTTGGAATTATTTATGGACAGGGCGCTTTTGGTTTGGCAGAAAATTTAGGCATTTCTAGAACAGAGGCAAAAGAAATTATTGATAATTATAAAAAAGAGTTTCCGGGCATTCAATTATATATGGATAAGCAAATTAACAATGCGAAAGAATTAGGTTTTGTAGAAACGCTGATGGGAAGAAGACGCTGGTTAAGAGATATTAATAGTAGCAATTTTACAGTGCGCGGCTTTGCTGAAAGAAACGCAATCAACTCTCCTATTCAGGGTTCTGCTGCAGATATGATTAAACTAGCCATGATTAAAATTCATGCAGAAATGAAAAAAACCAAATGGGAATCTAAAATGATTTTACAAGTACATGATGAATTAGTCTTTGATGCAGTAGAAAAAGAGCTACCCAAATTAAAAGAATTAATTTTAAAATGTATGAAAGAAGCAATGGTGCTTCCTAATGGTGTGCCGGTGGAAGCGGAAGTGGGTGTTGGAAAAAACTGGTTAGAAGCGCATTAAAAATTACAAGGTTTTGTTTACCTTCTTTACTTATTTCTTGCTTACTTCTTTTTATAAACAGGTACGGTGCTGCAAGGCTCTCCATACATAATACTTTTCACTACTGGGCGAAGCCTTTGCGTAATGGCAATATAGGCCGACTCTCCGATGGGTGTGTCTCCACAACCTTTAATCACTACTCTTTGGTCATTGTATTCGTTAACATTAAGCGTGTTAATATTTTCAAGTAATTGTTGTTCCCTTACTTTATTTTCATCTCCAAAATAAACCCATTTAGCAACAGGGTTAAGCGCAGAGACAATTAACATATTCGCCCACATAGGAATAATAGCATCAGCAGAACAAATAATGCCTACCACCTTATCTTTATAAATGGTCCAGTCGGTTGTAAGAAGTGCTGCGCGAAATTCTTTTTCTTTTAATATAAGCTCCATAAATAAATAGGGCTTTATATCAAACACAATAATTTGGTTGCTTGGAAGTAAACTCGCAAGATCAATGGTAACTATTCCACTTTCCGCCACCTTATTGTTAAACAATTCGGCCATAGAAATTATTTAGTACTAGTAAATCTTAGACCTGTTGTCTTCGATCTTTGCAATCTTTTTAAATGAGCTCGCCGATCTAAACATCATACCCCTTGTTCTTTCTAGTAATTCATCTTTGAAAAAACTAGGATCTTGATCTGCCTGTTTAGCAGCAATGCCGTTTACACTTACAGCATAAACACCCGAATTAGCAGCAATTGGTTCGCTTACTTTATTAATTAGGGCTTTATTAAAAGCAGCGCCAACCAGCTTCGGCTCATTGCCCAGTCCTGTAATCATAGAAAAACTAAAGCCAATACTATCTGCTCTTTGAACAATTGCATTTGCACCTGCAGCTATTGCTTCAAGTGTTTTCCCTTTTATAGTTGCTTTAATTTTTTCTGCTTTCTTTTTATCTCTAATAATTCCTTCCACTTGTGGTCTTGCAGCGCTCACGCTTGCTAAACCTTCTTTTTCTTCTGAAGTAATAACTGCTACTACATAATTATCTCCTAGCTCAAAGGGCTCTGAAACATCATTCACATCTTTTTCATACACCCATCTTACAATATTTCTTGCAGTACCAATTCCTGGTATGTCAAAATCATTCGCTTTAATACCCACTGCAGGAATGACTTGTTGATTCAATTTCACCGCAGATGCGTTGAAAGATTTAATATCCTTAGAACCAGAAGCAAATTTTGCTGCTGCTGTTGAAGCCGCATTAATAGTTTCATTGCTTGGCATCACCATCTTAGATAAATAAGCAATTTTATAAGCAGGTCCTTTTGCAGTTTGTTTTAATACTTCCATATAATGATACCCAAAATCTGTTTTAACAACAGCCTTGGCGCCTACCGGATTATCAAAAGAAAAATCATTAAAAGCAGGAACCATTTTTGCTTGTGGGAACATTTCATATACTCCACCAGTAGTTTTACTTCCAGCATCATCAGAATATTTCGCCACCATTTCTTCAAAAGAAGCGCCGCCTCTAATGGCCAAGCTAATACTATCTGCTAATTTCTTAGCAACACTGTCTTCTCTAACTTGTTGTCCATTTTGCGGATTCACTGTTGCAATTAAAATATGTCTAACACTTGCACTATCAGACCATTGTTTAACACCTAATACTTTTGCAATCGTAAAATTTCTTCCGTCTACATAAGGTCCGTAGATACCACCCACGCCTGCACCTAAGACAGAATCTTTTTGAGGAATCTGTAAAGAATTTTTGCTGATATAGCTATCATAATAAGGAATCTCTGTTCCTACTTTGTTTAAATACTTAGCAGTCTCTGTGCTATTTTTAAAATCTTGCTTATAAGATTCAATATCATTTCTTGCTGTGATTGAATCTTGATAAGAAGGTGCGGCGCTAAAGCCTAGAAAAGAAATAGCGCGGCTAGTTTCTTCTACTTGGTAAGCGGCTGCATTTTGTTTTAAATAAGAAGTAACATCATCATCGCTTACTTTAATGGTAGTATCTAAAATGGTAGAATATGGAATGCCCACAAAGGAAATACTTGAAATGGCATTCGCTTCTGCATATTGTTTTTCGCTTAACCATTTTGGCACTTGAACACCCTTAACAACTAGTACTTGATATTTATTTCTTAATCTGTTTTCAATAGAGGGCTCTATGTATACTTTTTCAATTTGTTTAATTTGCTCTATGTTTTTACTCTTTTTAATTTGAGCAACAGCCTGCTTCGCATCGTTCACTTTAAACTCACCCGTTGCTTGATCGGTGAACTCTTGTCTAAATGGAGATTCATTTCCAAATAATACATCTGATAATTCTTTAGTGCCGATAGATAGACCCAATTTATTTTCTTCATCTTTTAATAAAAGGCGGTCTACTTCTTGATTCCATAAATAACCAATCAATTGTTCTCTTTTTACTCCTTGAGCTGCATAATTTTGCAATTGCAATTCAAGTTTTTCTTCAAACTCTATTTTATTAATAGCCTGGCCGTTTACTTTACCTAGTGTTTCAACATCGCTACCGCCTTTTCTACCAACACCATCTTGTAAGATGAAGGCAATTAGGGCAATTGTAATGATACCGAATATGATCCAAGTACCTCTTTCTCTAATGTTCTGAATAATTGACATATGTATATAATTATAGGAGGGCAAAAATAATGTTTTCTATCAAGTAAAACGGGGTATACGCT
>JABMML010000238.1 GCA_013205585.1 Chitinophagaceae bacterium
CCACGCATATGCCAAAAACCTGATCCACCATATTGGAAAATAGTATCGTGTAATATAAAGGTAAAGGATTGGTAATTTACCCCTGAGTGAACGGTGGAATCAATTCTTATTAAAGCATAGCTGCTTTTATTTTTTTCAATTTTAAATAATTTACCTGTCCCTGATGGTTGTATCCAGGTATTCTTCCCTTTTTTAATAAGAGCAATATGTTTGAAGTTTTTGGTATCAAGGCCGAAGTTAAATAAGCTACTATTTAACTTTACATTTAAGGAGTTAACGCTATCTGCAGTAATTATATTCAGTAAGGCAATTTCTTGCTCTTGCAATGAGTTACTCACCTTTTTTTCTTGTGATAAAGAAAGGCTAGTTTGAATTATTAAAGTTAAACTAAGTATTATTCTACTAAAATTCATGATGCTAATATAGTAGATAATTTATAATTAAGAAACTTACTTATATGTATTTATTCATATTTTATAATTTATAAATATGTATTTGATTTATTAATAATTAGTTAACAATAAAAGAATATTTTCACTACTTAGTTTACTATAACTTTGAAAGGTTTCTAAGATATCAGCATATTTACATTAGCAAGAGTAACATATTAATGAAATATTAAATATAGTACACTTTAAAGATTTTTATCCTTTGGGGGAAGGATAATCGGGGTGGTTAGGACTTGTCCTGGCCACCCCAAACTTTTTTTAGGAATGTCTATACAGCCACATTAAAGTCGCGCAAGGCATCATTCAGGCTAGTCTTCAAATCGGTACTTGGCTTTCTTTGCCCAATAATTAACGCGCAGCTAACTTGGTAGTCGCCAGCAGGGAAGGTCTTTTTATATGTCCCAGGTATAACAACGCTTCTAGCAGGTACACGGCCTTTGTATTCAATAGGGGTAGCACCGCTTACATCTATAATTTTAGTGCTTTGGGTTAAAACCACATTGGCTCCTAATACCGCTTCTTTTTCAACATGTACGCCTTCTACCACAATACATCTACTTCCAATAAAACAGCCATCTTCTATAATCACAGGGCTAGCTTGTAAGGGTTCTAAGACCCCACCAATTCCAACACCTCCACTTAAGTGTACCCCTTTACCAATTTGAGCGCAACTTCCCACGGTAGCCCAGGTATCCACCATGGTTCCTTCGTCAACAAAGGCCCCAATATTTACATAGCTAGGCATTAAAATCACATTCTTGGCTAAATAAGCGCCATATCTTGCTACCGCATGTGGCACAGCCCTTACGCCTAAAGCAGCATAGTTCGATTTCAATAACATTTTATCATGAAACTCAAAAGGAGCTAGTTCCCAGGTTTGCATAGGTTGAATACCAAAGTATAATAAAATAGCTTGTTTTACCCATTCGTTCACTACCCATTTCCCATCTAATGGTTCAGCCACTCTTAAGCGACCTTTGTCCACTTCTTCAATTACTGCATGCACTGCTGCACTATAATTAGCCTCTTTTAATAAACTACGATCGGCAAATGCTGCTTCAATTTTGTTCTTTAATTCCATTTTTTTCAATTTGTTCAAAATTACAAACTAGACCCTTATTATGCTTACTTATTTTTACACAATAACTAAGCTGAATTTATTTAAGGGGGATTGTTTAATTTGCAGCATGTTTGTTTATGAAGAAGATATACAGCTATGTTTAACTACCCTTCAAAAAGGGGGGCTTATCTTATATCCCACTGATACTGTTTGGGGTATTGGTTGTGATGCTAACAATGAAGAAGCGGTATCAAAAATATTTACCTTAAAAAAAAGAGTGGATACCAAGGCCATGATTGTCTTATTGGGTGATGAAGCCGAAATTGCCCACTATGTAGCAGATAATAATTTACAAATATTTGATTACATAAAAGGCATTCATAAACCCACAACAGTCATTTATCAAAAGGCTATTAACCTTGCAAAAAATTTAGTAGCAGAAGATGAGTCGGTGGCTATTCGAATTACCAAAGACGCTTTTTGTAAAGATTTAATGAAAGCATTGGGTAAACCTATCGTAAGTACTTCAGCCAATATTTCTGGCTATCCCACCCCTTTATGTTTTGCAGATATATCTATAGAAATTAAAGAGGGTGTTCAATATGTGGTGAAGCATAGGCAGGAAGAAACCAATATACAAATGCCTTCTTCCATTGTGAAATGGGATGAAGCTGGAAATTTAATTATTATTCGTCCTTAATACTAGCCATGCAAAAAATACTAGTTGTTCAAACCGCTTTTATTGGTGATGTAGTGCTAGCTACTGCCTTAGTAGAATCGTTGCATGAGCAGTATCCGCAATCAAGTATAGATATTGTGGTGAGAAAAGGCAATGAACCCCTTTTTAATGAACACCCATTTATAAATGAACTTATTGTTTGGGATAAAAAACAGCATAAATATTTGAATTGGCTTTTTATTTTGAAAAAAATAAGAGCAAAAAAATATGATGTATTCATAAATCTGCAAAGGTTTGCAGCTACTGGTTTGTGGACTATTTTATCCAGTGCAAATACCACTATTGGTTTTGATAAAAATCCATTTTCATTTTTATTTACACATAAAGTAAAACATGATGTATCAGGTAATGGTTTACATGAAATAAGCAGAAATCATGCATTAATAAATTCATTAGGGGTGCTTACTTTGGCAATGCCTAAATTATATCCAACAACATCCGACTACGAAAAAGTAAAGGTATATCAAGCAGAAAAATATATAACCATTGCACCAGCATCTGTTTGGTTTACTAAACAATTTCCTTTGACTGCTTGGGTAAGTTTTATAAGCGAACTAAAATTTGAAGGCCCTATTTATATTTTAGGAGGCCCTGCCGATAAAGCCCTTGGCGATAAAATTATAAATGAAGTGGTAAGCTCGCATTCAAGTGCTTCTAAAAAAATAATTAATCTAATTGGGGAATTAGGTTTTTTAGCATCTGCTGCCTTACAACAAAAAGCGGTTTTGAATTATGTGAACGATTCTGCTCCCATGCATTTTTGTTCTGCAGTCAATGCGCCGGTAGTGGCCATTTATTGTTCTACTATTCCTGCTTTTGGTTTTGGTCCTTTGTCTACAAATTCTTTTATAGTAGAAACTAAAGAGAAACTAGCTTGCCGCCCCTGTGGTTTACATGGCAAGAAGCAGTGTCCTTTAGGGCACTTTAATTGTGCCCATAGCATTGAAAATGCTCAATTAATAGCCCCATTGCTACAAATGGCCCAACATTAGTACTTTTGTAGCCATGCAAATTCAATTTACACAAGAAGAAGAATCTATATTCAATATAGTAGCTCAGCAAGCTGCTTTATTGAATACACCTGCATTTGCAGTAGGTGGGTTTGTGCGCGATAAAATATTGAATAGACCCACTAAGGATATTGACATAGTTTGTATTGGAGATGGCCTAGCCTTGGCTACTGCCTTTGCTAATCAATTCACGCCAAGGCCTCCGGTTTCTTTATTTAAAACTTTTGGAACAGCCCAGGTGAAATTGGATACTATTGAAATTGAGTTTGTGGGAGCTAGAAAAGAAAGTTATGCTAAAGAAAGTAGAAAGCCATCGGTAAGTCCGGGCAGCATTGAGGACGATCAAAACAGAAGAGACTTTACCATAAATGCTTTGGCTATTTCTTTAATTGAAAATGATTTTGGAAAAGTAATTGACCCTTTTGGAGGCTTAGAAGACTTAAAAAATAAAATTTTAAGAACACCATTATCTCCTGAAAAAACTTTTGACGACGATCCGCTTCGAATGATGCGTGCTATTCGTTTTGCCACTCAATTAAATTTTGAAATAACTGTTGATACATTTACAGCTATTCAAAAAATGGCAGGTCGTATTTCCATTGTTTCGCAAGAGCGTATTACCGATGAATTACAAAAAATAATGCAAACTGCAGTACCTTCTAAAGGTTGGTATTTATTAAAAGAAGCGGGTTTACTGGAAAATATATTTCCTGTTTTATTACAATTGGAAGGGGCTGAAACCTTGGATGGCATTGGACATAAGGACAACTTCTCACATACCTTACAAGTATTAGATAATGTGGCCGCAACAAGCGATGATATATGGCTGCGTTGGGCGGCTTTATTACACGATATAGCCAAACCCAAAACTAAAAAGTTTGAAACCGGTTTTGGTTGGACCTTTCATGGGCATGAGGTAGTGGGTGCGCGTATGGTGCCTAAAATTTTCACGCAGTTGAAACTGCCCTTGAATGAAAAAATGAAAATGGTGCAAAAATTAGTGGCTCTGCATTTGCGTCCTATTTCCTTAACGAAGGAATCGGTGACCGATAGTGCCATTAGAAGATTATTATTTGATGCAGGAGACGATATTGATTACTTAATGTTACTATGTGCTGCCGATATTACGAGTAAGAATAAAGTAAAAGTAAAACGTTATTTACAAGGCTTTGATTTTGTAAAAGAAAGACTAGTGGAAGTAGAACAAAAAGATAGCATTAGAAATTGGCAACCACCTATTACAGGAGAAATGATCATGGAACTATTTGATATTACGCCTTCAAAACAAGTGGGTATTATTAAAGACGCCATAAGAGAAGCCATATTAGATGGGCTTATACCCAATGAACATGGTGCTGCCTACGGCTTCATGTTAAAAGAAGCCGAAAAACTAGGCTTATTTCCTATAATAAAATAGTAATTTAGCGTTTCAAAATACCAAAATGGCCGTATTAAAATTTAGAGTTTCTTGGGAAGAGGATGATGCTATATACCGTGATGTTTTAGTGAAGCACACACAAAATTTTCAAGACTTACATATAAGTATATTAAAAGCCTTTGATTTTGATCAAAAGCATGATGCCACTTTTTATAGAAGTAACGATACTTGGCAAAGAGGAAGAGAAATAAGTAAAGAAGTGTACGACCGTGCTTATAAAGTAGCTCCTTTATTAATGGAAGAGACTACTATTGGTACTGAAATAATTGATACCAATCAACATTTTATTTACGAATACGATTTTGTAAAGTCATGGTCTTTTTTAATTCAACTTATACAAGTTATTAAAAATGTCGATGCAGATATGACGCTTGAATATCCTTTAGTATCTCGTATTGAAGGAGTGGGGCCTATGCAATATGGCACTAAGGGTTTACTGGGTGAAAAATTTGCAGACATTGAAGAGAAATATGACTTGAATGAAGCGGCTGATGGTTTTGGGGAAGAAGGAGAAGAAGACGCGCATGCGTCTGATGATGGAGGCGATGATGGTGAAGAAGAAGACGCGCATGCGTCTGATGATGGAGAAGAAGATGCGGATGCATCTGATGAAGGAGACGACGCTGAACAAAACAAGCAGGATAATGAGTCTGGTTCTGGATTTTTCGAAGGAGAAGCTTTTTAGTTGTATAATTTCTATCTTATTTATTTATTTCAAATTTAAACTAGTTCAAGTATTTTGTCTAAAACCGTTTACATCGTAATGGGTCCTACCGCTGTAGGAAAAACAAATTTCGCTATTGCGCTTGCCAAAGCATTAAATACAGAAATTATTTCAGCAGATGCACGACAGTGTTATAAAGAAATGAATATAGGAGTAGCAAGACCAAGTGATGAAGATTTAAAAACAGTGCAGCACCATTTTATTGCATCACATTCAATTACTGAAAATATCAATGCCTCTTATTTTGAAAATTGGGCCTTAGAAAAAGTACAAACTTTATTCACTACAAAGGATGCAGTCGTCATGGTAGGAGGAACGGGTTTGTATATTAAAGCATTTTGCGAGGGCTTAGATTTAATTCCAGCAATTGACAGTAGCATTCGAGAAAATATTATAGCACAGTATGAGCAATTAGGTTTACGCTGGTTGCAAAAAGAAGTATCGGTAAAAGACCCTCCCTATTGGGAGAAGGGAGAGCAAAAAAATCCACAGCGATTAATGCGCGCCTTAGAAGTAATGCTAGGAACTGGTAACTCAATTCTAAGTTTTCAAAATAAAAAACCCATTGAAAGGCCTTTTAAGATGGTGAAAATTGGCTTAGAATTAGATAGGGAAGAACTATATCAGAGAATAAATGATAGGGTTTTGCATATGGTTGAAGATGGCTTGGAAAAAGAGGTGAAAAGTTTACAAGCTTCTGCTCATTTGAATGCTTTGCAAACTGTTGGTTATAGCGAGTGGAAGGACTATTTCGAGCAGAAAATAAGCCGTGAAAAAGCCATAGAAAATATTCAACTAAACACCCGCCATTACGCCAAACGCCAAATGACTTGGTTTAAGCGAGACCCTGCCACCACTTGGTTTAAGGCAGGTAGTATTGAACCTAAGCAGGTTTTATTATAATAGTTTAATATTTTTAAGAATTAACATACAAGATGCCCAAGCCATCTAAATTATGGTTATTTTTAGCCCATAATATAGCCATTGATATAGTGGTATATTCATTACATTTTATTTAAAACTTTAAGTATGCAAAAATTAGGAAGTATCCTATTGGGAAGTCTTTTTTTATTGACTGGGACTTTGGCAAAAAGCCAAACTATTCAGTTTGAAAAATATACTTTACCCAACGGATTAAAAATTATTTTACATGAAGACCATTCTGCACCAGTGGTGGCAGTAACGGCACTTTATCATGTAGGTTCAAAAAACGAAGACACTGCAAGAACAGGATTCGCCCATTTCTTTGAACATTTATTATTTGAAGGTTCAAATAATATTAAAAGAGGTGAATTCGATAAATATGTAACCAATGCAGGGGGCGCTTTAAATGCCAATACTTCACAAGACCGCACTTTTTATTATGAGCTATTGCCTTCTAATCAGGTAGACCTTGGTCTTTGGTTAGAGAGTGAGCGTATGATGCATGCTAAAATTGAACAAATTGGTGTGAATACACAACGCGAAGTGGTAAAAGAAGAAAAGCGTCAAAGAATGGATAACCGTCCTTATGGTTCTTTTTTAACTGAAATGTTAAAGAGAGCTTATAAAGTGCACCCATACCAATGGTCTCCTATTGGAAGTATGGATCATTTAAATGCTGCTAAGCTAGAAGAGTTTATTCAATTTTATAAAACTTATTATGTACCTAATAATTGTGTTTTATCAATTGCAGGAGATATCAATATTCCAGCATTAAAGAAAAAAATTGAAGCTTATTTTGGTCCCATTGCTAAAGGTACATTACCTATGAATCGTCCTAGTATTAAAGAACCTCCTTTAGGTGGTGAAGTGCGTGACAATATATATGACAACATTCAGTTGCCAGCTATATTCCATGCATACCGTGCACCTAAGCAAGGTGGAGAAGAGTATTATGCATTTAATTTACTCTCTACTATTTTATCTGGAGGAGCTTCTTCTAGAATGAATAAGACCTTGGTAGATTCAAAACAATTAGCAGTAGCGGCGCAGTCAGTACCTTTTTTCAATGAAGACGATGGCTTATTTATTGCATTAACTATTGCCAATATGGGTGTTAAAGTGGAAACTTTGGAAGCAAGTATGGATAGTGTGGTCAATGAATTAAAGACGGGTCTTGTGGGAGAGCGTGAATTTCAAAAAGTGAAAAACCAAATTACCACAGCCTTAGTAGATAGCAAGGCCACGATGGCAGGTATTGCAGAAAGCTTAGCTAATAATGAAGTGTATTTTGGTGATGCGAATTTAATAAATACCGAACTAGAGAAATATAATAAAGTAACGAGAGAAGATGTTTTGAAAGTTGCTAAAAAATATTTGAATAAAGAGAACAGGGTAGCGCTTCATTATTTACCAAAAGAAAAAACAACCAAATAAGTAAGACTATTCATAGCATCAAAAAATAATTTTATGAAAAAATATATATACAGCGTTTTATTATGTTTACCATTGCTTTCAATGGCACAAACATTGGATAGAACTAAGTCTCCTGCGCCAGGGAAGGCACCTTTAATACAAGTGGCTAGCCCTGTTAAATTTACTTTAGCGAACGGCTTGCAAGTTTTTGTAGTAAAAAATACAAAATTGCCGAAAGTCACTGCTACTTTGGCTTTAGATGTAGACGGATTCAAAGAAGGCGATAAGGCAGGCTTGGCCGATATGTCAGGCCAACTACTTCAAAGAGGAACCACAACTAAGTCTAAAGCTGAATTAGACGAAGCGGTAGAATTTTTAGGAGGTAGCATGTCTACTTCTAGTCAATATGCTACAGTGAGTTCTTTAAAAAATAATTTTCCAAAATTAATGGAGTTGATGTCAGAAGTCATTTTACGTCCTGCTTTATCTAGTGATGAATTAGAGAAAGTAAGAAAGCAAACTATTTCTGGAATTGAATCTAGTAAAGATGATGCAGATGCTATTTCTAATAATGTCATGAAGAAATTAGTGTACGGAGCGAACCATGCATTTGGTGAAATCACCACTATTAAAACAGTGAATGCTGTAAAAGTAGAAGATGTAAAAAACTTTATCAAAACCTATTGGATACCTAATAATGCGTATTTAATATTTGTAGGAGATATTGATCCAGCCAACGCCAAGGCAATTGCTGAAAAGAACTTTGGTACCTGGGCTAAGGGTACATTTACACAGCCTGTGTATGAGAAGCCAGCTATTCCTGCTACAACCTATGTAGCTCTTATAGACAGACCAGCCTCTGTTCAAAGTGTGGTAACTATTGCTACTACTGTTAATTTAACAAAAGGGTCACCTAATGATATCCCTTCTAATGTGATGAACAATATTTTAGGAGGTGGTTTCTCTGGAAGATTATTTGCCAACTTACGTGAGAAGCATGCATTTACCTATGGTGCTTATTCATCTATTTCTCCAAGTAAACAAATTGGTATGTTTAGCGCAGAAGCTTCTGTTAGAAACGAAAAAACAGATAGCTCTATTCAAGAAATTTTAAATGAATTAAATATTATTCGAAATACTAAAGTAGGCGATACAGAATTAAGCCGCATGAAGAATTATTTAGCGGGTGGCTTTGCGCGTTCTTTAGAAAGTCCTAATACGATTGCTAATTTTGCCTTATCTATTGCTGTCAATAATTTACCTGCAGACTATTACCAAAAATACTTAACCAATTTAGCAGCAGTAGATGCTCAAAAAGTACAAGATGTAGCAGCTGCTTTATTGAACCCTGCTAAAATGCATATTGTAATTGTAGGTAATGCCAAACAAATTGCAGCAGGCTTAGAAAAATATGGTCCTATAAAGTATTTTGATATTGAGGGTAACGAGGTAGCTGCGCCAACTGAGGTAAAAGCAGATGCTAGTTTAACACCTACTGCTTTAATGGAAAAAGCCATTGCTGCGATTGGTTCAAAAGAAGCTTTAGACAATGTGAAAGATGTTCAATTAAAAGGAACAGCTAATTTAATGGGACAGTCTTTAGAAATGAAACAAACCATTGTAATGCCGGGTAATTCTGTAACCACCATGTCAATGGGTGGAATGGCAATGATGAGACAGGCAGTGGTAGATGGTAAATACTCTGTTGCACAACAAGGACAAGAAGCGCCAATGACAGATGATTTAAAAGAAGGCTTAGATGAATCTACTTTTCTTGCTCCAGAGCAGTTATACCTTGCAAAAGGGTATGGTTTGAAAATTGTAGGCGGTGAAAAAGTAGATGGTAAAGATGCGATTGATGTAGAAGTAACTACGCCTTCTAAAAAAGTGTCACACCGTTTTTATGATGCTACAACATTCTTATTAGTAAAGACTTCAAAATCGGAAGAAGTGCCAGGAAGAGGTACTGCAACACAACAACAATATTATACTGGCTATAAAGTTGTAAATGGCGTACAAATATCTTCAGAGCAGCTTATCGATATGGGTCAAATGAAAATAAATGTAAAGTATACAGATATTAAAATGAATCAAGGATTAAAGACTACTGATTTAAAATAGGGTTAATAGATCCTACACAAAAAAGCCATCCCGAGGGATGGCTTTTTTTATATCAATGAATTAATATTAGAATCTTATACCGTAACCAATATTAAATAATACTTGGTTAGCAGTTAAACTAGCATAAGTATTAGGCTTATCACTTAAGCGGTAAGGGAAGACTGCATCTTTAGTGCTTGAGCTAACAATAGTAAAGTCAATAAAGTTTCTATTGGTTCTATATCCAATACCACCACTAAGTACCATGCGGGAAGCTTTAAGCGTTTCATCTTTATAAGGAGAGCCATAATAAGCAGCACCACCTCTTATCATCCAGTTGCTACTTAATTTTATTTCAGAGCCTAATTTAAAATTAATATTATTTTTATAAGAAGATTTTACTACCTCGTTTATTAAACTATAATAATCGCTAGTTGCTTTATCGTAGTCATTGGAATAAAAACGAGTTCCTGCATAGTTTACAACCTCTAAATCGGCAGCAATAAAACCAAGTGGTTGTGATGGTTTACTAGGAGAAGCAAAAAAGTAGCTTGTGCTAAATATTGCTTTAGTAGGAGTAGAGATTGTATATTCTCTTATACCAGCATATCCATTATTTAATTCGCCAGAACTAACCGATAGCGTACCTGCATACTTTTCAGTATTGGTGGACAAGCTAGCACTTATTTGATCTCTAAATGAAATGACTTGAGGTGTATGTAAAGTAAAGCCCACTCTTAAAAAAGGTTCAGGCTTGTATATAATACCCAACTTGGCTCCTAAGCCCCAACCTCTTGAAGAAAAATTTTCATCTAAAACAAAGGATGCGAAATTATTATCTGGATTCGAAGTGGCATCTACTTCAGAATAAGTAAGGCTTTTAGTATAATTTATCATTGGTAAAACTAAACTAGCCCCTAGGTATAATTTATCGTCCATATTACCACCCCAGCCAAAGGCTAATTCATCATAGCTTCCAGTGGTATGTGCGTCATAAGACTGGTTTACGCCAGTAGTTATAGGCACTAAACTTTGGTAGCCATTAACATTACCTCTTGCATCAAGAGAAGTATCTACTAAATAAGTTCTAAAAGCAAGAGAACTTCCAAAAATATAATTACTTAAGGCTGCATTAGAATCGGCTTGGTCGCCCACTAATTCTTCTAAATATTTTTCAGATAAACTGCTAAAATTATTTTTACCACCAAAACTAGAATGGTTATTGAAATTGGCAACTTGATTATAGGTAATAGAGAAGGCAGTGCTTGTCCAGTTATTTCTTTTTTGTCCATCCGCAAAAACCATACCCACTGATCCGAAATTAGATTTAGAATTTGTATTGGAAGAACTTGTTCCTCTGTAATTAAAATTATTAGTTTGCACTAAGAATTTTGGGGTTAACAAAAGTTCACTCGATTTATAAAAACCTAGGCCGGCTGGATTAATATGATTAGAAGATAAATCACCTCCTAAAGAACCCATGGCTCCACCTAAAGCATTACTTCTAGCCGTTCCACTTGGTACAAACCAAGAAAGGCGAAGCCCATCTTCAGGTTCTTGTGCATACATAGTCAAACTAGATCCCATTAATATTAAAAAAAATAATTTCTTCATAATTATACTTTGATTTTTAAAAAACTTACCCCCAAAACTTACCTCTACAACTTACTACTAAAAAAAATACTAGATACTAGAATTGGCTTATGGAATTCTTGCAGCACGTGGGCTGTTTGAAGAGCTACCAGCGCTATTAAAACCACCACTTCTTCCACCCGCATTGCTATTGCCACTATTATTGCTGTTGTTATTGCTTTGGAAACTTGTTTTGTTATTATTGTTGTTATTGCTTTGATTTTGATTGCCGCCATTGTAGTTATTATTAGAAAAATAACGAGCAGGACGGTCATAGCTATTTGCGTAATTGGTATTACTATTATTAGTAACAACGCGCTTCATTAAATTTCCAAAATTGCTATTTAAAGTAGGGTTGCTAGTATATCTTGTATTACCAGTAGTAGTGTTTACACTATTATTAGTATTGTTATAACCACGATTATTTCTATAGGCATTAATAGTGGAAGGACTTGATTGCACATCACGAGCAGATTGATAAGGTCTTCCTCCATTATTTGCAAATCCACCATCATTGTTATAATACATTCCTCCATAAGGGTTCCATCCACCGTAACCTAACCCTCCATAACCAAATCCTCCATATCCAAATCCTCCAAATCCAAAACCACCGTAACCTAAACCTGCCAATCCACCA
>JABMML010000239.1 GCA_013205585.1 Chitinophagaceae bacterium
GATTCAGAAAATTTTCCTTGTAATTTTTTTATAAGCTCTGCTGCTTTTTTATAATTATTTTCTTGTAGGGCTTTGCGAACTGCTGGTAAATTTTTATAGGCTTGCGGATTCATATTTGCATTCACTGGCTCGCCCGACCATAAGCTCAGGTCATTTAAATAAATTTTATCAGTAGAAATACCTCCAAAAACCGTAGCGCCTTGAAGTCCATTGCCTAATACCAAGGCCTCTTCAAAATATTGAGCCGGATTTGAATACCAGAGCTTTAGAGGTTGTTGAATAGAAACAGCAGCCAAAGTGGCTGTTGGCGCAGGCGCAGGCTTCTTTTTTTTAACTGCCTTTTTTTGAGCAAATAATACAAAGGGGCAAATAAGTAAAACCAGGATTTTCTGATAAACATTCATAAATAGCGCTTAATAAGTTGAAAATAAAGTTACAAAAATCATAGGAACTTTTTGCAAGCATAAACCACCAAAATGATTTAAATTGAAGTTGCTAATTTTTAACCAAAACACATCTTATGAAAAAGTATCAATTACTCTTATTTGTCTTCCTATTGCCCTTTGTTTTACTGGCACAAAAAAACTGGAGTCCAGAACAAGTATTAAAAATTAAAAATGTAAGTAGTGCACAGGTATCCCCCGATGGAACTAAGGTAGTATATACCATTAGAGAAGCTATGATGACAGACGACAGAAGTGAATATATAAATCAAATATGGATAAGTGCTATTGATGGATCAAATGCCAAACAATTAACCACAGGCGATAAAAATAATTCAAACCCGAAATGGAGTCCTGATAATAAATCTATAGCCTTTACTTCATCTCGTGACGGAAAAAATAATGTATATATTCTTCCCGTCGCAGGTGGTGAAGCAGAAAAAATTACAGAAACTAAGGGGGGTGTAAGTGAATTTGAGTGGAGTAATGATGGTAATAAAATTGCAGTTATAGTAGCAGATGCTGCAACGGATAAAGAAGAAAAAAATAAAAAAGCAAAAAACGATTGGTATATCTGGGACACGGAATTAAAACAAAACCGATTACAAGTTTATTGGATCCATCATAAAGATTCTTCTCAAACATATATGCAAAAATTATTGACGAAAGAAAATATTGCTGTGTATGCATTTGATTGGAACGCAGATGGGACAAGCATTGTATACAGTTATGGTAAGTCTACCAAGGCCAATGATAATTCTTATAGCGATATAGCATTAATCAATATTGAAACAGGAGTCATTAAAAATATTGCGAACACGCCTGCTGGAGAATCTGCTCCTCAGTTTAGTCCTGATGGAACTTTGATAAGTTATTATTGTACAGAAAACCCAAATGATTGGCCTGGTGCAAAACATGCAAAGATTTATGCTCTAGCAGATGGAAAAACATTTCGATTAAAAGCAACTCCGAATGAAGATGGAAGTATTTTAGGTTGGACAGCAGATGGAAAAAATATTGTTTGGTCAGAGTCTAATAAAACAATGACAAGTATTTACACATTAAGTGTGGATGGAAAAAATATTGCTGAATTAAGTAAGGGTGAAAAAAATTATATAGGGGCTGCTAAAATAAATGCATCGCATAGCCATATTTCATTCACTTTACAAAACACTTCTCAGTTTCCTGAATTATACGTAAGTAAATTAAATGAGTATGCTCCTGTAAAAATTACTTCTATCAATGCAGGTATGGCTTCACTACCTTTAGCTAGAACCGAACTAATTAAATGGAAGGGGGCGGATGGTTTAGAGATAGAAGGATTATTAACTTATCCATTGAATTATACGGCTGGTAAAAAAGTGCCCTTATTATTAAATGTTCATGGTGGCCCTGCTGGTAATTTTGGTCAAACTTGTATTGCTACGAATCAAGGTACTTATCCATTGGCTGCCTTAAGTGAAAATGGTTATGCTATTTTAAGACCAAACCCAAGAGGATCAAGTGGTTATGGCAACATTTTTAGAATGGCCAACAGACAGGATTGGGGTGGTAAAGATTATATTGACTTAATGGCCGGCGTAGATCAGGTGATTAAAATGGGCGTTACAGACGAGTCTTTGCTAGGTGTGATGGGATGGAGTTATGGAGGTTTTATGAGTAGTTGGATAGTTGGACATACCAATCGTTTTAAAGCAGCTTCTATTGGAGCGCCTGTTGTAGATCTTAGTTTTCAAAATTTGACCGATGATATTGAAGGATTTTTACCTTCTTACTTTAAATCAGATCCTTGGAATAATTGGTCAATGTATAGCGAGCATTCACCATTGAAATATGTTCAAAATGTACAAACACCTGTGATGTTACAACATGGGGAAGCCGATCAAAGAGTTCCCTTGGGTAATTCTATTATGTTTTACAATGCATTAAGAAGAAGAAATATTCCTGTGAAGCTTTTGGTTTTACCAAGACAACCACATGGACCTAGTGAACCAAGAATGGTTTTAAAAACAATGCAAACCAATGTAGAGTGGTTTGAAAGTTTGTTGAAACCATAATAATTGAATTAAAAAATAAAAAGGAATTAAAAAGATTCTATAGTAAGGTTGTTTAAAAAAAATAAAATGAAAAAAATAAAATGGCTACTAGGTATTGTACTATTAATGCTATGTCAATCAGTGATTGCACAAACCATCAAAGAAAAAAGTAGAATTATTGTCATTGGTGCGCATCCCGATGATTGTGATTATGAGGCAGGGGCTACTGCAGCCTTATTTTCAAGTATGGGGCATGCTGTAAAATTTGTAGCAGTTACAAATGGGGATGCAGGACATCAAACCATGAAAGGAAAAGAATTAGCTGCGCGTAGATATTTAGAAACTCAGGAAGTAGCTAAACGACTAGGAGTAACTTATGATGTATTAGATAATCACGATGGTGCACTATTACCTACACTAGAAGTGCGATTACAAATAATTAGAAAAATTAGAGAGTGGAATGCAGATGTAGTCATTGCACCAAGACCTAATGATTACCACCCTGATCACCGTTATACAGGAGTTTTAGTGCAAGATGCAGCCTATATGGTAGAAGTACCCAATGTTGCACCAGATGTACCGCCTCTAAGAAAAACGCCTGTATTTTTATATGGAGAGGATCATTTTCAAAGACCGAACCCGTTCAGACCTGATATCGTAGTAGATATTACAACTACTTATGCAAAAAAGATTTTAGCCATTGATGCGCATGAATCTCAATTTTATGAGTGGATGCCTTGGATAGGAAGATATGAAAAAGACGTTCCAACTGGAAAAGAAGAAAGATTACAGTGGTTGATGAAATTATATGATAAACCAATGAAAGCCAATATTAGAGCAGCTATGGTAAAATGGTATGGCGCAGCTAAAGCAGCTAAAGCAAAGCATGCAGAAGCTTTTGAAGTTTGTGAATATGGCGCACAACCTAATGAAGCAGAAATAAAAAGATTATTTCCTATGTTAATTAAATAGTATGACTAAGGCGTATAAAACTTTATTGATTGCTGTTGTTTTTTCTATGGTTTTGGTGGTGCATGTTAAAGCGCAAGCCGATGACAGTTCTACTATTGCTGTAAAAAAAACAAAAGATTTTTCTGTTAATGGATTAGGAGATGCTGCTGCTTGGAAGACTACCTCCTTTACAAAATTGAATAAGAAATTAACTACTGGGGTAAATTATTCCACCAATTTTAAAATTTTATATTCCGACTCTGGAATTTACTGTTTGTATGTATGTGAGGATTCACTTATTACATCCACCCTAAGAGAAGATTTTGCGGACTTATATAATGAGGATGTAGTAGAAGCTTTTTTTTGGCCTGATGAAAAATCGGTGTTGTATTTTGAATATGAGTTATCGCCATGGAATTATGAATTACCCATAATGGTGCCTAATTACAATGGAAAGTTTTTAGGCTGGAGACCATGGCATTATGAAAAAGAAAGAAGAACAAGACATGCAGCTACTATCAACAAAGAAGGAGATAAAGTAATTGGATGGACTGCCGAATTTTTTATACCCTTTGTTTTATTAAGCCCACTAGAAAATGTACCACCCAAATCTGGAACAAAATGGAGGGCTAATTTTTACAGAATTGACTACGATAAAGGAAGCAACCATTGGACCTGGAAGCCTACCAGCCGCAGTTTCCACGAATATAAAAAATTTGGAACTATTATTTTTGAATAAGTTTTAGGGACGGGCTTCAAAGAACTGCGTAATCTCTTCAATCTTGTCTGTATTAATAAAATCTATTTTCATTTCAATGAATTTTTCCCATGCTAAAGGGAAATCGGGCGTACCCCATAATCTAATGGGTTTATTTAGTGCATGTATTTTTTCAATGGCTGCTTTAATTTTTTCTTCTTCTGCTACTTGCATGGGCCAGGTTTTCTTCCACATCGTAAACTTTCCATAGTCTTCGCTTATTAAAGAAATTTTAGACAGCTGCTCTTTAGTATAATTTTTAAAAATTCTACCATCAAAATGTATGAAGTCGGGATACTGAATAAATAAACTATCGGCAGGTGTATTACCAGAAATGGTAATGGTAATATTTTTATTATTAATAAGCGTTGGATATTTTTTTAATAAGGCTATTAAACTATCTAAAGTACTAATGGCTTCTGTTTTTATGTCTATTAAAAATTGTAATTTTCTATTGGGTGTGTTATAAGTAAGCAGGGGCGCTAAATACAAATTTTCAAGACTACGACTATGCAATAAATCTTTTGTATCGTGGCCCACTAAAATTTTACCTGCTACTAAATGAATATCCGCTTCAATGGACCCTAATTGGTTGCGGTAGGCTAAATCAAAAGGTATTTTTTGTTCATAGTCGTTATGGGAATGCACATTGGCTAGGGTAAATTTTTGTGCTTGAGCAGCAA
>JABMML010000240.1 GCA_013205585.1 Chitinophagaceae bacterium
ATCTATATTATTGATTTCTCTAATTAACCTTATCTTTTAGAAAAGCCTTTTGGTCCACCACTATCTGCATCATTCATTCTAATACGACGACCTTTATAGTTTTTACCATCTACGGCATTGATCATTTGCATAGCAGCACCTGACTCAATTTCTACCCAGCTATTCATGTCACGCATATCTATTTTTCCTAAAGCTTCTTTTCTTAAATCGCTCATGTCTAAAATAAATTGTAAAAAGCTAGCCTTGTAAAAACCATCCTTAGTACCTAAGTTCACAAACAAACGTGTATAACCGCTAGCACCTCTTTCTGCACCGCGACTTCCGCGTTCACCTGCACTACGCTCCATTCCACGATCATTGCTTCTTGTGCGACCACGATCGGCGGCGCCAAATTCTTGACGACCTCTATCACGGTTACGATCTTGTTGTTGCATAGGCTCACGACGACCTTTGTCTGCTGTACGTATATTTAAATCCTGTGCATTCTCATAATAACTTAAAAAACGGTTAAACTCTAATGCTGCCACACGCTTTAAAATTTCTTCCTTTGTCATGTCAGCAAATTTCTCAGCTAGCATAGGAACATAGGTTTCATAATCGCCATGGCTTACATCGGTAGACATTAACTTATCCATTACATGGAAAAATTGTTTTCTACAAACATCTTTACCGCTAGGAATATCTAATTTATGGAAAGTACATTTATTCATATTTTCAATCTGACGCAAACGGTAAGACTCACGCGCATGTACAATAGATATACAAATACCTTCACTACCTGCACGACCTGTTCGACCACTACGGTGGGTATACACTTCTACATCATCAGGTAATTCAAAATTGATAACGTGTGTGATGCCTTTTACATCAATACCTCTTGCTGCAACGTCAGTGGCAATTAATAATTGCAAACTCTTTTCACGGAATTGACCCATGACTCTATCACGTTGTTGTTGTGTTAAATCGCCATGAATAGCATCAATATCATAACCTTCACGCGTTAGACGCTGTGCTACTTCTTGTGCATCGGCCTTGGTTCTAGTAAAAATGATACCATAAATACCAGGGTTAAAATCGATGATTCTTTTTAAAGTCTCATAACGATGTTGTGCTGAAGTTAAATAGTACTGATGATCAATACTTTTGTTGGTAGCATTTACCTTACCAATAGTTACTTCCACTGGCTCTTTCATGTAACGCTTACTTACTTTTCTAATTTCAGCAGGCATAGTCGCACTAAATAACCAAATACTTTCTCTATTAGGGGTATTTTTTAAGATAAATTCGATGTCATCTTGGAAACCCATGTTTAACATTTCATCGGCCTCATCTAATACAACATATTCAATCTTCTCTAAATTAATGGCCTTTCTTTCGATTAAGTCAATTAACCTACCTGGAGTGGCTACTACTACTTGTACGCCTCTTTTTAAATCCTTGATTTGTAAACCAATAGAAGTTCCACCATATACAGCTAATACTTGTAAACCCGGAATATGCTTTTTAAACAAATTCATTTCGTTTACAATTTGCATACATAATTCTCTTGTTGGACAAACCACTAAGGCTTGTGGGAATTTCTCTGCCGTTTTTATTAATTGTAATAAAGGCAAACCAAAGGCGGCTGTTTTTCCAGTACCCGTTTGCGCTAAACCAATAAAATCCTTGGTTCCACTTATTAAAACCGGAATAGAACGCTCTTGAATTTCAGTGGCATGTGTATACCCTAATTCTGTAACGGCCTTAACCAATTGCTCATTGATACCAATTTCAGTAAATGTTTTTTTCGACTTTACGGCTTCTATTAAATCATTTTTAATTTCTACATCTTCTTTCTTCTTCATTTTTTATATTTTTTGCTTAGTCACTTTTCGTGCTTTGCTTTTTTAATTATTTTAAAATCTTTTTTATTTGATTCGCATTTTGAATCAATTCCAAGAGATAGTCTGGATTTTCTTTTTCCAAACTTGCCTTGAATTTTTTTAATTGACTAATATGCTCATTCAAAACATCTAATACATTTTCTTTATTTTGCATAAAAATGGGCACCCACATTTCCGCATTGGACTTAGCCAAACGAACGGTGCTTTCAAAACCACTACTTGCTAACTCAAAAATAGCATCAGACTCTTTTTCCTTCTCTAACACGGTATTGGCCAATGCAAAAGAAGTGATATGTGAGATATGACTCACATACGCTACATGTATGTCATGTTTAATGGCATTCATATAAAGTATATGCATACCTAAAGCTTGATACGTTTTTTCTACCAATGCTAAAGCATCTGCATCCACCTGCTCTTTGTTACAAATAATCGTAGCCTTGTCCATAAAAGCATCATCTTGTGCTGCTGCTGGACCACTAAATTCTGTTCCCCACATTGGATGGGTAGGAACAAAACGACCTTTGTTGATATGCGCATTGGCTATGTTTACAATACTTTCTTTGGTAGAACCTAAATCAAAAACAACTTGCTTGTTCACTAAGTTTAAAATAGTGGGCAATAAACTTTCAGCTACGTTAATAGGAGTTGCAATGGCAATCAAATCAGAAGCTGCTACTGCATCTTCTAAAGACATGATCTCATCTACAATACCTAATTGCAAGGCCAGGTTTTGGTGTTCGATGTTTTGATCCACTCCAATGACCTTGGATACCATGCCTTTCTTTTTCAAAGACAAAGCCAGTGAACCTCCCATTAAACCAATTCCAATGACTGTTAAACGCATGCTTCAATTCTTTTAATCGCTTCACTAAATTTTTCTATGGAACCACATAAACTCACTCTGATATATTCATTACCTGCAGAACCAAAAATGCCTCCTGGGGTAATAAAAACATTTGCATTGTATAATACTTTATCGCTTAATGCATATCCATCTTTGCAAGTTGCGGGAATTTTGGCCCATACAAACATGCCTACTTGTTGTTTAGTGTAGACACATTTTAAAACATCTAATAACTCGAATACTTTTTCGCGTCGTGCTGTATATATTTTATTCACGGAGTCATACCAACTTTGATCTAGACTTAATGCTTTAGCAGCTGCTAATTGCACGGGTAAAAACATACCACTGTCCATGTTGGATTTAAACCTAAGTATTTCATTGATTCTATCTTCGGCAGCAATTAACATGCCTACCCTCCATCCTGCCATATTCTGACTTTTACTTAGAGAGTTTAATTCTATCACTACCTCTTTGGCCCTATCAATAGACAATAAGCTTTCAGGCTTATCATTTAAAATGAAGGCATAAGGATTATCATGACAAATCAATATTTGATGCTTTATTCCAAAGGCGACTATTTTTTCAAATAATTCTTTCGAAGGCCTTTGGCCTGTTGGCATATGTGGATAGTTCACCCACATTAACTTGACTTTTGATAAATCTGATTTTTCTAAATTTTCAAAGTCAGGCGCCCAACTGTTATCGGCAGTCAACTCATAGTATAACGGGGTCCCACCCGCTAATTTAACTGCACTTGTATATGTAGGATAGCCAGGATTTGGAATTAATACCTGATCTCCTTCATTTAAATAGGTCATACATATATGCATGATCCCTTCTTTACTTCCTAATAAAGGAAGTATTTCAGTAGCAGGATTTAAGTCCGCTACTTTGAAATATTTTTTATACCAATTAGCTACCGCTTCTCTTAATACCGGAACGCCTTTGTAGGATTGATAAGAATGTTGATTGTCTTTGCTTGCTTCGACTTGTAACACTTTAACCACATCTGGATGCGGAGGTAAATCGGGACTACCAATTCCTAAATTAAGTATGCCCTTGCCGGCTTTATTGAGCTCGTCAATTTCGCGCAGTTTGGTAGAAAAATAATATTCTCCAATACCCTCTAATCTATTTGATACAGTCAAATTCATGTTTACCCTTTTACAAATTTACCTTTTTGATACATGCCGAATATTCTAATACTATTGGTAAGGCCTTTCAATTCCTCTAACACTTTTTCAATTTGTTTTTTATTATCAAATTCTAAATCGGCATAAAAACCATACTTAAAGGTACTGCCAGGAATAGGCATGCTTTGCAGCTTACTTAAATTCACATGGCCTTGCGCAATTTTGGCCAATACTTTGGCGAGTATTCCTTTTGAGTGGTCGGTTTGGAAATAGATAGAGGCTTTATTAGCCTGCTCCACCAGAGTTTTAGCACTTGATGGACTTACTATTAAAAAACGAGTAATATTATTTTTTAAAGTATGAATATCTGGACTAATAATATTTAAATCAAACATTTGTGCAGCTAGCTTACTTGCAATGGCTGCTGTATGCTTGCTTTTATGTTGATGTACTATTTTGGCACTTAGGGCAGTATCTTCTGATTCTACTAATTTCCAATTATACTTTTCTAAATAATCTAAACATTGTAAGATAGCCATGGGATGACTATGTACTTCTTTAATATCTTCTAATTTCACCCCCGGATAAGTTAATAGATTTTGGCTGACAGACAAATACACTTCACCAATAACCTGCAGCTTGCTTTTTTGCAATAAATTATAATTTGGCAAAATACTACCTGCAATAGAATTTTCAATAGCCATCACCGCACCATCAGATAATGTAGCGTCGGCTCCCAATTGAACTACTTGTCGAAATGTGTCGCAAGTGATAACCTCTACATTTTTGCCAAAAAAATGCCTGGCTGCCACTTGGTGGAAACTCCCTTCGTACCCTTGTATTGCTACTTTTTTATTCATAAAAAAAATCCCGGCTGTTGGGCCGGGACTGTATATTTAGTTTTTTCGTTTACGCTTTTACAAATACAAACCGGCTACTTTGATTAAAGTAGAAATAAAAGAAACAGTAAAACCAATTGTTGCTATTTACTCTCATAGTTGCACGAAGGTAACCAAAATAAGGCAAAATATCAAAACAGTTTGGGTTTTTAGCTCTATAAACTAACAGGTATTCGTTTTTAAAGCTGGGTCATTAAGAACAAAAAAGCCCCTGGTCGAAACCAAGGGCTCAGAAATATTGCTTGACTTTCTAAAAAGCTAAATTAATGAATAATTTACCCTTCTAGTAGGAAGCTAATTATTTATTTTGCAGCAGCAGTATCCATTGCAGCAGCAGCAGTATCAACAGTTGCAACAGCAGCTGTATCAACAGTTGCAGCAGCAGTATCAGTTGTAGCTTCAGTTGCAGCACCACCACAA
>JABMML010000241.1 GCA_013205585.1 Chitinophagaceae bacterium
AGCTGATATTAACTTAGCCGCTCCATAATTCATTTTTGAAAATGCCACTAATAATAAATTCACTGCATTGAGCATAAGTTCAATACACATAAAAACAATAATTGCATTACGACGCGTTAACACACCTATCACTCCAATGCTAAATAGCATTAAACATAAAAAGATATAATATTCTATAGGCATCTTACAAAAATTTATTTTTTTCCAATAATAACGGCTCCCACCATCGCGCTTAAAAATAGTACACTGCTTATTTCAAAAGGGACTACATAGTCGGTAAACAATGCAACTCCCAATGGATGAATAAGCCCTATGTTTCCTTCTTTCAATAAAACATCTCTTCCTTGAAAAGAAGTATTTTGTTTTACAAGTGCAATTAATAAGGTCAAAAAACTACCTCCCGCAATCACACCAATTAATTTTACCCATAGTTGTTTTTGTGGTTCTTTATCCTTTTTTACATTCATAAGCATAATCACAAATAAGAACAAGACCATAATAGCCCCCGCATATACAATAATATTAACGATGGCTAAAAATTGAGCGTTCAACAAAATATAATGTCCTGAGATCGAAAAAAATACTAGAATTAACCAAAGTACACTATGAATGGGATTCTTGCTTATTAATACCATGATTGCACTAATAATAGCAAAGGCAGATAAAGCAAAAAATAAAATTTCTAGTGTATTCATATTATTTAAGCTTCTACTCCTTTTGCTTTAGCCAATTCAGTTGCGTTGGTTAAAGTATTAGGAATTAATAAATCGTTCTTGTCATAAATAAAACCTTTGCGTGTATAATTAGCCGGTGCAAAAGTTTCACTTAAATAAATAGCGTCTTTTGGACAAGCTTCTTCGCAGAGTCCACAAAAAATACAACGCAACATGTTAATTTCATATTTAGCTGCATATTTTTCTTCTTTATATAAATGCTCTTCTCCTTCTTGTCTTTCAGCAGCCTCCATGGTAATAGCTTCTGCTGGGCAAGCCACTGCACATAAACCACAGGCAGTACAATTTTCACGACCCTGTTCGTCTCTATTTAATACATGCAAACCTCTAAACACAGGACTAAACTCTCTTTTTTGTTCAGGATACCTTACAGTAGGTTGCTTTTTAAACATGTGACTAAAAGTGATCATCATGCCTTTAATTATATTAATCAAATACAAACGCTCCCAGAATGTCATAGGTGAGCGGTTTACTGCGATTGATTTATTGGTTAATGCTTGCATGTTATATTCGTACAGTTTTTTTAATTATGATTTTGATAAAATGATGGCGCCAGTGATTAACATATTGAATAAAGCCAGCGGTATCATTTTTTTCCAACCTAAATTCATTAATTGATCATATCTAAATCTTGGAATGGTCCAACGAATCCACATAAATAAGAATACAAATAATACAATTTTAATAAGCAAGGTACCTACTCCAATGATGGCTGCTATATTAGGCGCCACTGTTGTTTCGTCAAAGAAAGGCAAATCATAACCGCCAAAATACATAGAGGCCATAATAGCGCTACTCATAATCATATTCACATATTCCGCAAATAAATAGAATCCTAATTTCATTGAAGAATATTCTTGGTGATAGCCAAAGTTTAATTCATTCTCTGCTTCTGGTAAATCGAAGGGCGTACGATTACATTCCGCCATTGCACAAATAAAGAAAATTAAAAAACCCAAAGGCTGATAAACTACATTCCACCAATGTCCTGCTGCCTGATCTGCAACAATAGTTTTTAAACTTAGTGTACCTGTTGACATTAATAAAGCAATTAAGGCAAGTCCCATGGCAATTTCATAGCTAATGGCTTGAGAGGCTGCTCTTAAAGCAGACATCAAAGAAAATTTATTATTGGATGCCCAACCTCCAATCATAATACCATATACCCCCATACTCACTACTGCAAATACATACAATAAACCAATATTAATATCAGCCACTTGCAATTCAATCGTTCTTCCAAATAAATGTATTTCAGTGCCCCATGGTATTACCGCAGAGGTCATCAAACTTGCTGTCATGGCTAATCCTGGACCTAGAATAAATAACCACTTACTAGCAGAAGTGGGAATAATTTCTTCTTTCATGATTAATTTCAAACCATCTGCAAGAGGTTGTAATAAACCAAAAGGGCCTGCTCTATTCGGGCCTGGTCGGTCTTGTAAAATGGCAGCTACTTTTCTTTCGCCAAATGTGGTATATAAAGTAATCAATAAGGTGGTAAGCACAATAATGACAATCAAAATTAATTTCTCAATAATTATAGCCCAATCCAATGCGAGTAGTGTCATACTTTTTTGTATTAGGCTTTTGTAGAATTATTGTTAAAAGTATTTCCATGAGAAGGACCCTCTATTTCACTCAAACGAACAGAAGGTAGGTTCACTTCGCTTTCATTATGAATATCCATTAATAAATGCGGCGCTCTTCCATCATTCACTGCTTTAAATATTTCTGTTGGTAGGGTGGTGCCTATATTGCCAGCATAATGCCCTTGCGCAATCAC
The DNA here is from genome assembly GCA_013205585.1 of Chitinophagaceae bacterium. Classification (GTDB taxonomy): domain Bacteria; phylum Bacteroidota; class Bacteroidia; order Chitinophagales; family Chitinophagaceae; genus Sediminibacterium. The sequence continues at coordinate 2,521 of JABMML010000241.1, forward strand.
TGATTGCCTGCTTATTGCACGCGGACCTTCTATCACCCAATCATTGGTATGTTTTTTATCAAAACGACAAGTATTACATATCCATCCTGGCTTTCCATCAGGTGTGTCTTCAATTTCACCCCACTCGTCCTTGCGTGCAGTCACTCTAAACACTTCGTCTCCTCTATTCCATAAAGTTACTCGGCCAGAACAAGTTGGACAATTGCGATGAGCATCCATGGGTTTTAAAAACCAAACTCTATTTTTAAAACGGAATGTTTTATCTGTTAAAGCGCCCACTGGACAAACATCAATTACATTACCTATAAATTCATTGTCCAAACTCTTTTCAATATGGGTAGCAATTTCAGTATGGTCTCCTCTATCTAAAATTCCGTGTTCTCTTTTATTGGTTAATTGGTCGGCAATAAATACACAACGGTAACATAAAATGCAACGCGTCATATGAAGTTGTATATACTTACCTAAATCGTGCTTTTTAAAACTGCGTCTTTGAAACTCATATCTAGTGTCTGCTTTGCCGTGTTCAAAACTTAAATCTTGTAAATGACATTCTCCTGCCTGATCACATATAGGACAGTCTAAAGGATGATTTAATAATAAAAATTCTACCACAGCTGCTCTTGCATCAATTACTTTTTCACTGGTAATATTTTTTACTTCCATACCATCCATCACTGTTGTTCGACATGAAGCCACTAATTTAGGCATGGGGCGAGGGTCTTTTTCAGAACCTTTGGATACTTCTACTAAACAAGTACGGCACTTACCACCAGTTCCTTCCAACTTGCTATAATAGCACATAGCTGGCGGCGCTACTGCTCCTCCAATTTGTCGAGCTGCTTGCAATATAGTAGTGCCCGCTGGTACTTCAATGGTAATGTTGTCTACTGTTACTTTAAATAATGTTTGTTCACTCATAGTTTTACGCAATGTTATGCAGGCACATGGATAGGGTCTGCATAGTGTTGTAAACCAAAATTACTTGTTTGTGATAGTTCTCTATTTTGGATATGCCATTCAAATTCATCACGGAAATGTCTAATAGCGGCTGCTACGGGCCAAGCGGCTGCATCTCCTAAAGGACAAATAGTATTGCCCTCAATTTTTCTTTGAATGTCCCACAATAAATCTATATCACTTGATTCACCTTTTCCTAATTCTATTTTTTGTAATATTTTTTCCATCCATCCAGTGCCTTCTCTACATGGCGAACATTGTCCACAACTTTCATGTCTGTAAAAACGCGCCAAGGTTAAAGTATTTTTTACAATACATTGGTCTTCGTCTAAAACAATAAAACCACCAGAGCCCATCATGGAGCCTGTAGCAAAACCGCCGTCGCTTAAACTTTCATAGTTCATATAACGCGTTTCACCCTTGGCTGTTTTTAATAAAAGATTCGCAGGCAAAATAGGCACAGAGGAACCACCTGGAATACAAGCTTTTAATTTTTTGCCACCAGCAATACCTCCACAATATTCATCGCTGTATATAAAATCTTCTACAGAAATAGTCATATCAATTTCATAAACCCCTGGCTTATTAATATTACCGCAAGCAGAAATTAATTTAGTACCTGTAGAACGGCCCACCCCAATTTTTGCATATTCCACGCCACCCATTTTAATAATAGGCACTACGGCTGCTAAAGTTTCTACATTGTTCACTACAGTGGGACGCATCCATAATCCTTGAATGGCAGGAAATGGAGGTTTGATACGAGGATTCCCTCTTTTACCTTCCAATGATTCTATCAGTGCCGTTTCCTCTCCACAGATATACGCACCTGCACCGCGGTGCACATGCACCATACAATCAAAACCAGTACCTAAAATATTTTTTCCTAGCCAACCATTTTTAGTGGCTTCTACAATAGCATCTTCTAAAATGTCAGCAACCCATGCATACTCACCTCTTATGTATATATAAGTATCGTTCGATCCTAATGCAAAAGATGATATAAGTAAGCCTTCTAATAATAAATGTGGTAAGAATTCCATTAAGTACCTATCCTTAAAAGTACCAGGCTCACTTTCATCTGCATTACATACCAAGTGACGTGGCACTCCTTCTGGCTTTGCAATAAAACTCCATTTCATGCCTGCAGGAAAACCAGCTCCTCCTCTTCCACGAAGTCCGCTTTTCTTTACTTCTTCTACAATGGCTTCAATGGACATTTCTTTCAACGCTTTCTCAGCAGCTGTATATCCTCCCTCACGACGATAAACATCATAAGTACGAATACCTGGTACATTTGCTTTTTCTAATAATAATTTTACACCCATTGTTTCTTCTTTATTGTTTCTTCTTAATTGTTTCTTCTTAATTATTTCTTCTTTATCTTTTCTTCTTTATCTTCTCTACGTCCGCTCATTTAATTTAGTGCAACTACTTGCATTCTATATTCTTCAATAATGGCATCTACTTTTTCCTTGGTCAAATGTTCTCTATAAATTTTTCCCACTTGCATCATTGGCGCATAGCCACAAGCCCCTAAACATTCTACCAACTTCAAAGTAAAAATGCCATCCTTGGTGGTTTCTCCTGGTTTAATATCTAATTGCTTTTGAATATAGGCAATGATATTGTCTGAACCGCTAATCATACATGGACCCGTTTGACATACTTCAAATACAAACTTTCCTACAGGCTTCAAATTATACATGCTGTAAAAAGTAGCTACTTCATATACTTCAATAGGTTCAATTTTTAATAGGCTTGCTACATAATCCATGGCCTCTGTAGGCAACCAGCCTCCAAAACTATCCTGCGCTAAATTCAATGCCGGAAGCAGTGCACTTTTTTGTTTCCCTTCTGGATAATGAGCCACCAAGCGTTTAAACTCGGTCATTTGTTCATTATTAAATTGAAGACTCATATACTTATTTCGTTTTTCTCAATAATTATTTTCTACGCATCCCAAAAGCTACGCATCCCAAAGGCTACGCATCCAACTCGCCTGCAATCAAATTCAAGCTACTCAATGTTACCACCGCATCACTTAACATGCCTCCTTTAATCAATTCCTCAAAGGCTTGATAGTAAATAAAACAAGGTCTTCTAAAATGTAATCTGAAAGGCGTGCGTCCACCATCACTAACTAAATAAAAACCTAATTCTCCATTGCCTCCTTCTACTGCACTATATATTTGACCTTTGGGTAAATCAATTTCGCCCATGATAATTTTAAAATGCCAGATTAAAGCTTCCATCTTGGTATACACATCTTCTTTCTTAGGCAAATAATATTCAGGTACATCGGCATGGTATACTTCCGCATCTGTTCCTTTAAACTCTTGTATTTTTTGATACGCTTGTTTGATAATAGAAATGCTTTCATACATTTCTGCATTGCGCACTAAAAAACGGTCATAGTTATCGCCAGTGGTACCTACCGGTACTTTAAAATCAAAATCTTGATAGCTGCTATAAGGTTGTTGCAGGCGCACATCGTAGTCAACACCTGCGGCTCTTAAATTAGGCCCTGTAAAACCATAGTTCAAGGCACGCTCAGCACTAATACCACCTGTTCCTTTGGTACGCTCCATGAAAATTCTATTGCGTGCAAATAAGTTTTCAAATTCTTTTAAGACTTTAGGATACTCGTCTAAGAATTTCTCGAGTTTCGTAAACGCTGTATTTGTAAAATTCCTTTCAAAGCCACCAATGCGGCCAATATTAGTAGTAAGACGGGACCCACATACTTCTTCATATATTTCATAAATTAATTCACGGTATTGCATCACATATAAAAACCCTGTATACGCTCCTGTATCCACACCCACAATTGAATTACAAATTAAATGATCCGATATACGGGCAAGCTCCATGATAATCACACGCAAATAATCGACACGTTTTGGCAGATCTAATTTCAAGAAACGCTCGCAGGTAATATGCCAGCCCATATTATTAATAGGACTACTGCAATAGTTTAGACGATCGGTAATAGGTGTAATTTGGTATAAAGGACGACGCTCTGCTAATTTTTCAAAAGCGCGGTGAATATAGCCAACCGTTTGTTCTGTAGATACGACACGCTCTCCATCCACTTCCATAATATTTTGAAATACCCCATGCGTTGCCGGATGGGTGGGCCCAATATTTAAAGTAGTCGTTGTTTTTTCAATCGACCCTTTAGGTAATGTTATATTAGTTTGATGTTCCATTCTATTTTTTATTGCGCCTGTACTTTTTTAATTCACTCTATTTATTCACCTACCCTCTTCCAAACATTTCATCATCTTTATCAATACGCGTTTGATCTTCTAGTGGATACTCTTTTCTTAAAGGAAAATAATCCATTTCATCTACATTCAAAATGCGTTTTAAATTTGGATGTCCTATAAAATTGACCCCAAAAAAATCATAGGTTTCACGCTCCATCCAATTAGCCGATTCAAATAATTTACTAGCGGTAAATACAGCTGTTTCATCAATGGATGTAGTAACTGAATAACGCAAACGAATATTTTCTGAAAAATTATGTAAATGATATACCACCACCAATTCCGCACCTATATTATCGGGATAATTCACCCCACATAAATCGGTTAAAAAAGTAAAACCTAAACTAGGTTCCTCATATAAATACTGAAGTATTTTTAAATTGATTTCTTTGGAAGATTCAAAAGATAAAATACCGGACGCCGTCGAGAAATTCAAAACTTGATCTCCAAATTTTTCTATTAAATTATTTTGTATTATCTCGTTGCTTAATACCATTTTTATTCAAAAATTTTATGCTCTATATTTTTATTAGATTTATTGAATGCCGTAGCTATTTAATAAGTCACTGTATTTTTCACTATTTCTTCTGCGAATACTTTCTTGCCCCACTAAGTCTTGAATTTTCATAAAACCATCAATGATGGCTTCTGGTCTTGGAGGACAACCAGGTACATATACATCCACTGGAATGACTTGATCAATTCCTTGTAGTACACTATAAGTATCAAAGATGCCACCGCTTGAAGCGCAGGCCCCTACTGCTATTACCCAGCGCGGCTCGGCCATTTGTAAATACACTTGTCTTAAAACGGGTGCCATTTTTTTAGCAATGGTGCCCATGACCATTAATAAGTCGCATTGACGTGGAGAGAACCCTACACGCTCAGAACCAAAACGAGATAAATCATAATGTGATGCCATGGTGGCCATAAATTCAATACCACAACAAGAAGTGGCAAAAGGTAAAGGCCATAAAGAATTTTTTCTGGCAAGTCCTACCACTGAACTTAGCTGTGTTGCAAAAAAGCCATCGCCAGGAACACCATCGGGTGCTTTGCCCATAGAAATGGCATCTGAAATTTCAGCTTCTTTAGGATTTAAATTAAAACGTACAGGACGCATATTGTTAATGCTTTATTTTTTAATAATTAGTCTTCCCATTGCAAGGCCCCTTTCTTGATGATGTATATAAAACCCACCAAAAAAAATCCTACAAATAAAACCACTTCGCCAAATCCAGCCCAACCCAAACTTTTAAAATTCACCGCATAAGGATAAAAGAAAATAACTTCCACATCAAATAAAACAAATAGAATGGCCACTAGAAAATACTTGATCGCCATAGGTGATCTTGCATCTCCATGTGATTCAATTCCACTCGCAAAGTTTTCTAATTTATCGCTTGTTGCACGCTTCGGTCCCAACCAACTTGAAATCAAAATCATGAACGCAACAAAGCCCCCAGCAAATAATAATTGCAATGCAATGGGTAAGTAATTAGTAGCGCTATTTGTCTCGTTCGCAGACATCCAATACTGCAGCAGAATCATACATGAGTTTTTGGTGCCGCAAAAATACGCAAAGCATAGCTCATAAAACAAAAACTCCCCATAAAAGGGGAGTAATTTTCAATTATTTTTTACACAATAAATCTGCCTAAATAGACGTTTTTAGCCTTTTTTGGTTTGAGTGGTATCGGCTGCTGGCTTTTCAACTGGGGGAGCCGGTACGCCACCCTTAGAAATTTGCATTTTTTTGATAATCTCGATGTTCTTTATAAACATCCCCTTGGCTTGCAGCGTGGTTGGATCTTCTGGTACTATTTCAAGTACTTTATCACACATTAAAACAGCGTTTTCATAGCCCTTCGTTTCGTTATAATAGCCAATTAAGGTATAGTAATTGTTGATTAAGGCCTGCTTGTTTTTAGTTAAATCCTTTAACAAAAACTCATTTTGAACATTTACCGTCTCAAATAAGATGCCTAGGTTATTGGCTGTATCCAATATTCTAGCAGCTCTCACATTCATAGAATAGCCATTAGGCTTGTCTGGGAAGGCAGCTATATACTCTTTGGCAGTTATAGAAGCTAAGGCTCCTTCTTTTGCATTGATAGCAATACTTGTGGTTTTATAATAATACACTTCATCCTTTACCCCTCTAAGGGCAGAATAATTCGCATACCACTTTAATTCATCGGCATACATATTAGTTTTTTCTAACATTTCATAACCTAATTTGTAATATTTTAACTTGTTTACCTTGGCTGTATCCGCCGCAATGGCTTTTTCTAAAATGACAACTAAGGTAGCTTGGCTTCCACTGAATTTGGATAAAACCTTGACTGCTATTTCATAATCGGTATTGATTAATTTATCTGCGGTCGTATTTGTAATATAAGGCTCGATATAAGATTTTGCTAAAACAGAGTCTCCTTTTTTATCATAGTTCTTAGCTAATAAAACGGCTAAACCTGGGAAAATGGTAAGACTTCCGGCAGCTTCCATTGCTTTGGCTTTTTCTAAAGATTGTTCAAATTGACCAGATCTAAATAAATAATCGGCACTGAAATATTCAAAAATAGGATCCTTGTCTGCGTATTGTAAAAATAAATCCAAATTAGTTTTTGCAATATTTGTGCTTACTTCAGCATAGTAGGTATATAAAGAAAAATAAACGGGTGCAATGGCAGGGTCGGCAGCGATGGCTTTATTAAAATATTCGTCTAAAGATTCTTTATTGTTTTGTGTTTGATACACTTTTCCAATTCTATAATAAGCATAGGCATTTTTCGCATCTGCATTGATCGCGTTTTGAAAAGCAGTTACTGCATCGCCTCCATTTTCACCACCGCCTAACTTTAAATAGTTAATACCTAGGTTAAGGTAGAGGCTTGCATTCACTACATCGTAGGCACTCACCGTTTCTTTTAACTTATCGATGGCATATTTGTGGTCTCCGATACTAATAGGTAATTCAGCAAACACATATCCTATTGCATTAATGATATCTTGATTAGGTTTGCCTTTATATTTTCCTTTTGTATTGAGCGTAGAAGTAATAGCTACTTCTAAATTTTGTTTAACCGCATTCACATCTGCTCCCTCTAATGATTGAATATGTGACATACCCACTAACAACCATGGATCATTGCCTTTTGCTTGTAAACTTTTTTGAAATAACTCTTTCGCATTTTGAATAGATTCGGTGGTAGAAATACCATTATAGTTTTGCGCTAACATGGCTTGACCATACCAAAAAGTAGTTTCCCCATCGACTGGGTTTTTGTCATAGGCTTCCTTAAAATAATTAAGGGCCGATTTATTTTTTTCGTAATTCAATAACTTCACACCCTCTGACAAAGCGGAAGGAACCACTTGAGCCATTAATGCAGTAGAAAATATAAATCCTACCAAAAGAAAAACCAATTTTTTCATCACTTAATTTTTTCATTTTAAATTTTAACCTGCTTCAACAACCTTATATCATTTATCATATAAGGTGTATGCCCCTAGCCACATCTATTTTTTTATCATAAACACAGAAATTGTAGGGATTGCTAAAATATTAATTTTTTGGCAAGAATACCATTAATTTTTGGTTAATAACCCGAAATTTTACGGGTATTTGATGAGCGTTAGTTTAATAAACCCTTTCTTTTCTTAAATCCCATTTTAGCGGGCACTAAAAAAGCCCTCTGAAATATTAACTGGCCTCTTTCTAGGCTCATAAAATTCAGCAGTCCTGTGCCCAGACCGGGGGCATTTTCTTTTAAAATATAATAAATGGGTAAAGAAAGAGAATAATGCCCCTTACTAATATTCGCCTGAGAGGGCTGTGAATAGTAGCCTTTTTCAATACATAAAGTACATTCCACTAAGGCCATTTTTAGGGTCTTTCTATCTTCGATTTGCTTGGGATCATAATTATCTCCCACCCAATTCATGCCCACAAAGCCAATGGCATTAGGATTATCTTTTATATAAGAAATCACTTCTTCACTTCCATTTGCAGCAACTACATTTTTCCCAAAAGGGGTTTCGTGTAATAAACTATCTTTTAAAAAACGAACCACTCCCGTTAAATGACTTCCATCCATCACCACCTGCTTATTGTTTTTACCACTTAGTACTGCACTTAGTTCGGACATAGTGAAAACAGAATCTTTTGATTTTTTATTCACCACCACCGCAATGGCATTGTAAGCCAGTATACCAAAAGTAGGTGCATAGCTTAGTTGGTCTTTATAATTGGCTTGCTCTTTTTTGTCTAGGCCTCTTGTTACAATAATCATGCGGATACTATCGGAAGCTAAATCCTTGAAACAATCTATTTCAGATTTATAAGCAACTTCAATACTAGCATTGGGAAAACTTAACGCAAATACTTTAAGCTCTTGTTCTATAAAGGGCTTAAAACTTTCTTCAACAGAAATACGAATACGACCTTCACTTGGGCTGTCTACTGGCTCAGTTTTAACACCGTTCTTGCAAGCCGTGGCCAAAATGCAAACACTTATAATAATGTAAAAAAAACGCATGTACTTAATTTAATAGTCAATAAAAAATAGGGAAAGGGCTAATACATTTGATTAATGCCTCTGTACAATCTAAAACCACCATACAATAAACAAAGACTTCCAAAAATATATCTAAAGTCGGCGCCAGCATTAATGATCATATCTAAGTGGAACCATTTAGCGCCTAGCATTAATACCCCACAACCCAAAATTAAGGCCGCCATCGTGAAATCATAAATACTTCTAAAAATTCGGTAAGTACGCTCCGATTTTTCACGAGGCGCATTGGGCCTGGGTTCATAGGGTTGTTGGCTAGGGTCTTGATTTTCCATAAAATCGGGTTTTAAAGAGGCAATTTAAACAATTAATAGCCGATGAATTTAAAAAATTTATCTTTACTTACAAATTTGAAACTATGAGCAAACCTTCTTTGCCACAAGGTACCAGAGATTTTAATGCGGCTACGGTTCAAAAGCGTCAGTTTATATTTAAGACCATCCAATCTGTGTTTGAAACCTATGGGTTTCAGCCATTGGAAACCCCTGCTATGGAGAACCTGGAAACCTTAATGGGTAAGTATGGCGAGGAAGGCGATAAACTTATATTTAAAATTTTAAATAACGGCTTAGACAATCCTCAGAAAAAAGAACAAACATTAGAAGGTGTTGAAAAGTTATTCGAAGGTAAAAATAGTACGGCCATTACTGAACGTGCTCTAAGATATGATTTAACCATTCCCTTTGCTAGATATGTAGCCATGAACCATGGTTCGCTTAACTTCCCTTTTAAAAGATATCAAATCCAACCTGTATGGCGTGCCGATCGTCCCCAGAAAGGAAGATACCGTGAGTTTTATCAATGTGATGCAGATGTAGTAGGTAGTGAAAGTTTATTAAACGAAGTAGATTTAGTAGCGGTGTATTTAACTGCCTTTCAAAAATTAAATTTACCCGTAGAAGTAAAAATAAACAATAGAAAAATTTTACTAGCCCTTGCACAAATATGTGGAGGAGAAGATAAATTAATTGATTTAACCATTGCCATTGATAAGCTAGATAAAATTGGCTGGGAGAAAGTAAAAGAAGAATTACAGCACAAAAATTTTACTGAAGCCCAACAAAAAATTATTCAACAGTATTTAACGATTGAAGGAAGTAATACAGAAAAGCTTACTCAATTAACAGCCTTATTAGGTAATAATGCAACGGGTGTGAAAGGAATAGAAGAAATAAATTATGTATTAGACTACCACGCCGAAACCGGTATGAGCAAGCATTTAGTAGCCGACTTTACTTTAGCAAGAGGCTTGAATTATTATACAGGAATTATTTTTGAAGTAAAAGCCATAGACGCTCAAATGGGAAGTATTGGTGGCGGCGGGCGCTATAACGATTTAACAAGCTTGTTTGGCGTACCCAATATTGCAGGCGTGGGCATTAGCTTTGGTGTAGATAGAATTTATGATGTGATGGAAGAGAAAAATTTATTTCCAACCACCATTGAACAAACCACTCAAGTTTTATTTTTTAATTTAGGAGAGCAGGAAGCGAAAGCAGCCTACTTACAAATGATGCAATTAAGGGATAAAAAAATTGCTTGTGAAATTTACCCTGAGAAAAGCAAATTCGACAAGCAATTTAAATATGCCGAGAAAAAAGGAATTCTCAACGTTATTATAATGGGTACCGAAGAATTAGCTAAAAATGAATGCACTGTAAAAAATATTATTACGGGCAAACAAACTACTGTTTCTTTATCGGACCTTTCTAGTTTTGAATTCTAGCGGGTTTTATTCGCCCAAACTTTATCATAAAAATCTTGTTCTTTCATTGCATAAGCAGTTCCATTAGGAGAGGATGAACTAGCAGCTTCTCTTTTAGCTGTTGACTCCATTCCTTGCACAATGATAGTTAAAGTTTCTACTGCATTATCTGCCCCTCTTTTAAAAATAATAGGTGCATCATAAGCAGCTAAATAAAAAGTATCTACCCCTTTCTTTTCTAAGGGTGTAGAACCCATTGCTGAATTAATAGTTAATACTGTGTCTTCTGCAGTTATAGTTACTTCTGTCACTGGACTTCCTTCTGGAAATACATATTTACCTAAATAGTCTTTCAAATTACTTGTTTGTGCATTTACGCTAGCAAATACCCCCATTAGGATGCATGCCATTAAGAAGATTTTTTTCATAATTTATTATTTTTTTGTTTCAAATCGATTTTCGAAAATAGGTAAAACATGGCCTATTTAATAATAAATTTATATTAATTATTCAGCGTGCTAAAAAGAGGCTAAAAAAAGATTTAAAAGTATACAAATCCGATCAAGTATCTTTGCATTATGGAGAAGACAAGACCTAATATTAGACATGTAGAAGTCGCTGACATTGAGCGATTTATATCAAAAATAGGCGAAAAGCCTTTTAGAGTAAAACAAATTGTTGAATGGTTATGGCAAAAACATGCCCATAGCTTCGATGAAATGACCAACCTAAGTAAGGACCTACGCTCCTTATTAGAAAATGAATTTCAACTACCTGCTTTACAAATTAATACCACCCAACAAAGTGAAGATGGTACTTTAAAAACGCGTTTTAAAACTTTTGACGGACATATGATTGAAGGAGTGCTCATTCCAACTACTTTAAGAAAGACCGCCTGCGTTTCTGCCCAAATTGGATGCAGCCTTAGTTGTAAGTTTTGTGCAACGGGTACTATGGAGCGTAAAAGAAATTTAAGCTTTGATGAAATTTATGATCAAGTCGTTTACATACTACAACAAAGCGAAGCCACTTATGAAAAACATTTAAGCAATATTGTTTTCATGGGCATGGGTGAGCCTTTAATGAATTATCATAATGTTTTAAAGGCCATTGAAAAAATTACTTCTCCTGATGGATTAGGTATGAGCGCTAAAAGAATTACAGTCTCCACTGCAGGTCTGGTAAAACAAATTAGACAATTAGGCGACGATAATGTGAAATTTAAATTAGCCATTTCACTTCATGCCGCCAACGATAAAAAGCGTAATGAAATTATGCCCATTAACGAAAGTAATAATATCAAAGGCTTAATTGAAGCCATTAATTACTTTTATAAAAAGACGGGCACTGAAGTTACTTTTGAATATATTTTATTCAAAGACTTTAATGACTCTGAAAAAGACGCTGAAGAACTGACTAAAATTTATAGACAAGTACCAGCCGATTTAATCAACATTATTGAATACAACCCGGTTGATATTTTTCCTTTTGACAAACCAGACGAAGAAGGCTTTGAAAGATTTGTAGAAATTTTACAAAAAAATAGAGTGAATGTGCGCGTAAGACATAGTAGAGGTAAGGATATCGACGCCGCCTGTGGTCAATTAGCCAATAAAGATAATTTTTAATAGTAGGAGGCATGAATCAAAAAAGATCTGACAACTTTGACAAGTTTTCGAATAAGAAAAAAGGAAGCGCTGTTAAAGAAGAATATAGACAAGAAAAAAAGAAAGCCAAAGTTGAAATGAGGGCAGCCGGAGAAGCCATGCGTCAAAGAAAAAAAGATAAAGAAAGAGGTATTCCTGTTGAACCCTTAGGCAATAATAAAAGAATTCCCCCTGCTTCAAAAAGAACAGCTACTTCTTATGTGAAAAAAGGAGAGGCACCTAAATATGGTGAATTGGCTAGTAGCTTTCCTGCTAAATCTAAGTTCACTAATAAAAGAACCCCTGCTTCCATGGACAAGGCGGATGAAAAAAGAACAGCTTCTATAGGAAAGGTGACTGCTGCTGCCGATGCCCCCTTTGAACAAATGCCTTTGAATAAATACATTGCACACGCTGGTATATCGGGAAGAAGAGAAGCAGCAGAATTAGTGAAAGCGGGACATGTTGCGGTAAATGGAGATACTGTTTTAGAGCCTGGGTATAAAGTGAAGTACAAAGATGTAGTAAGATTAAAAGGTAAAGTTTTACAATTACAAGTAACCCCTGTTTATATTTTATTAAATAAACCAAAGGATTATATCTGCACTGCTTCAGACCCTGAAGGCAGAAAAACTGTTTTAGATATTATTAAAAACGCCACCACACAAAGAATGTTTCCGGTGGGTCGTTTAGATAGAAATACAACTGGTGTTTTAATTTTAACCAACGATGGTGACTTAGCACAAAAATTAACACACCCTTCTTACGAGATTAAAAAAATATACGAAGTTACTTTGGATAAACCTGTGACCAAGGCCGATATGGAGTCTATTGCGGCAGGTGTTGAATTAGAGGACGGATTTATTGCTGCCGATGCAGTAAGTTATTTATCGAATACTTCTAAAAATGTAATTGGTATTGAAATTCATAGTGGCCGCAATCGTATTGTGCGTCGTATTTTTGAACATTTAGGCTACGATGTAAGACATTTAGATAGAGTCATGTTTGCCAACCTTACCAAAAAAAATGTAGACCGTGGTAAATGGCGTTTTTTGGCTGAAAAAGAAGTAAGATTACTTAAGTTTTTAAATAAATCATTTACCAGAAAATCTTCCAAATAAGTAATACATGTTATCAATATTATTTGAAGATGAGGACATGATTGTTTTGAATAAACCCGCTGGTTTATTAAGCATCCCCGATAGATTTGGTAAGGATATTTCTTTAAAATCTTTATTAATAGAAAAGTACGGTGAAATATTTACCGTTCACCGATTAGACCAACACACCAGTGGTTTAATTGTATTTGCAAAAAATGCGCAGGCACATAAATTATTAAGCGAATTATTTGAAGGAAGAACCATTGAAAAAAAATACCTAGGCTTAGTCTTAGGTAGGCCGCCTTCTGAAGGTAGTATTGACCAACCCATTATGGAGCATCCTGTAAAAAAGGGTACCATGGTAGTACATGCCAAAGGAAAAATGGCGTTAACAACTTACCAAGTCATTGAAAATTACAAACGCTACGCTTGGGTTTCTTTTCAAATTCATACCGGAAGAACACATCAAATACGCGTGCATGCCAAACAAATAGGACACCCCATTGTAGCGGATGATGTCTATGGAGACGGTGAGAAATTATTATTGTCTTCTATTAAAAAGAAAAATTTTAAACTAAGTAAAACCGAGGAAGAAGAAAGGCCCATACTCGCTAGACAGGCTTTACATGCGCATACTTTATCATTTATGTACAAAGAAACAGCGCTTCATTTGGAAGCTCCTTTACCTAAAGACTTAACAGCCACTTTACAGCAGTTGGATAAATGGAATAAAGAAAAATAATCTTCCATCTTTAATAGGGCATTTCTATTTATTAGGCTGAGGGGTATAGCGTAAATATGGCTTTACAATATTTAATCCTTTAGGGAATTTAATTAAGGCGTCTTCTGTTTTCACGGCAGGCACTACAATCACATCTTCTCCCTCTATCCAGTTCGCTGGTGTGGCTACACTGAAGTTAGCGGTTAATTGTAAAGAATCAATGACTCTTAATACTTCTACAAAATTTCTTCCCGTAGAAGCAGGATAGGTTAAGGTTAATTTAATTTTTTTATCAGGACCTATAATAAATAAAGAACGAACAGTAAAAGTTTCAGAAGCGTTTGGATGAATCATATCATATAGGCCTGCCACATGTTTATCTTCATCTGCAATGATAGGAAAATCTACTGTTACATGCTGTGTTTCGTTAATATCCGAAATCCATTTATGATGACTTTCCACTCCATCCACACTTAAGGCTAATACTTTTACATTGCGTTTGGCAAATTCTTCTTGCAAAGCAGCAGTGCGGCCTAATTCGGTTGTGCAAACGGGCGTAAAATCGGCAGGATGAGAAAATAAAATTCCCCAACTATCTCCTAAATATTGATGAAAGCTAATATCGCCAATACTTGTTTTTGCTTTAAAATCGGGAGCAATATCCCCTAGTCTTAGGCTCATGTTTTTAATTTTTTGTGTGTGCGTAATCTCAGTCCCTCATTAAATATGAATGGATAATAAGGAAGAGAACACAAAGATATATATTTCCTACTAAATTAGTAGACTTTATAAAATTATTTTTCTGTAGGAGGTAAGGTATATATATCCAATAAGCCATCGGGGAGTTCAACGCTAATGGTTTTCGCCTTATGGTTCACAGCTTTTAAACTTTCGTCATGTAAAGGAATATAGGCCTCTTGGCCTTGGTATAATATAGTAACCATTAATTGATGCGGTTGTTCTATTACTTCTTGAATAATACCAATAGGCTTGCCGGCTTCCACTACCGTATAGCCTAATAAAGCCAAGGGCGACTGCTTATCCACTAATTTTTGAAATTCGTCATGAGGTAACCAAACTTTTTTACCCAAGACTAGCGCAGTGGCTTCTCTACTATTAATGCCTTCCAATTGTAAATGAGTAATAGTATCTGTTTTAGCTGAAGCGCTTTGTATAAAATAGGGAATAAAACTTGCTGCATTTTTTTCAACAAAAATGGCATCAATACCTTTAAAATGAATAGGCTTGCCCAAGGCATGTTCTATAATAACATGGCCAGTAATCCCATGCGGTGCCACAATTTTACCTATATGTATGTACTGACTCATTTGCTAATTTAATTCATTTATCGACAAAATCATTTTCAAAAAAAAACCCCAATTCCGTTGATAGGAACCAGGGGCTTTTATAAAGCTAGATTAATTTTAAAATTATTCTGCAGCAGGCGTCTGTTCAACTGAGGCTTCAACAGATGCTTCAGTTGTTGCTTCTACTACTGGTGCAGTTTCTTCTTCAACTGGTTCTGCTACTTTTTTAGCAACAGGTACATACACTTTTTTAGCAGCTTCTGCTTTTTTGTGTGTATCGTTTGTGCTTGCAATTTTTGTTTCATGTGCTGCATACCATGTTTGGAATTTCTCCATTGCGGTTGCATCATCAAACAAACCTAATTTTACTCCACGAAGTAAATGCTTCAAATAAAGAACTCCTTTGAAAGATAAAATTCTGTGAACGGTGTCTGTAGGTTGAGCACCTTTGTTTAACCACTCCAATGCCTTTTGACGATCCAATTGGATTGTTGCAGGAACTGTTAATGGGTTGTAAGTACCAATTTTTTGGATGAATTTACCATCTCTTGGTGCACGTCCGTCAGCCACTACTATAAAGTAGAAAGGCCTTTTTTTACTACCGTGACGTTGTAGTCTCATCTTTACTGCCATGTTAAATAGAAATTTATAGGCGTTATTAAATAGGGTTAATCGGCTGCAAATATAATAAAAACCACCGAATAAACAAAGGAAAATTAGGTTTAAAAAATACTATTATATGATTATCAATGAGTTAGCTAAGAATTAACGCCTCAAACCAGGCATTTTACCTGGCATTGCCCCGCTAGACATTTGCTTCATCATCTGCTTCATTTGGTCAAACTGCTTCATAAAAGCATTGATTTCTCCAATATCCTTACCTGCTCCTTTAGCAATTCTTTGTTTACGACTTGTTGAAAGCAAGTCAGGATTTCTTCTTTCCAAAACGGTCATCGATTGTATAATGGCTTCCACTCCTTTAAAGGCATCGTCTTTAATATCTACATCTTTTAAACTTTTGCCCATACCTGGAATCATGCCCATTAAATCTTTTAAGTTGCCCATTTTTTTTATCTGCTGTATCTGCGTTAAGAAATCTTCAAAATCAAATTGATTTTTCCGAATTCTTTTTTCTAATTTTTTTGCTTCTGCTTCATCGAATTGTGACTGGGCTTTTTCTACCAAAGAAGTAATATCACCCATGCCTAAAATTCTTTGGGCCATTCTCTCGGGATGAAAAACAGTAAGCGTATCCAACTTCTCACCACTGCTCATGAACTTGATAGGCTTATTCACTGTGTACTTTATAGACAAGGCCGCACCACCTCTAGTATCTCCATCTAATTTTGTTAATACCACTCCCGTAAAATCTAAACGATCGTTAAATACTTTAGCGGTATTCACTGCATCCTGTCCTGTCATTGAGTCTACAACGAATAATATTTCTTGTGGTTGAATTTCATTTTTAATGGCAGCCACTTCATTCATCATCACTTCATCCACTGCAAGTCGACCCGCGGTATCAATAATAATTACATTTTTATTATTGGCTTTGGCATACACTAACGCATTTTGTGCAATAGAAACTGCATTATTATTTTCTCTTTCTACAAAAACATCTACCCCAATTTGCTCAGCTAGTATCATTAATTGATCCATCGCAGCAGGACGATAAATATCTGCAGCCACCAATAAGGGCGATTTTTTTTGGGCTTTTAAATAATTTGCCAACTTCCCTGAAAAAGTAGTTTTACCAGAACCTTGTAAACCCGCCACTAAAATAATAGTGGGATTTTTAGAAAGATCCATCAAAGAAGCTTCAGTACCCATCAAAGCCGTTAACTCATCTTGCACAATTTTAACCATTAATTGTCCAGGACTAATAGCATTAATTACTTTAGCACCAATGGCCTTCTCTTTAATACTATCTGTAAATTCTTTGGCAATTTTAAAATTGACATCGGCATCCAATAAAGCCTTTCGAATATCTTTTAAGGTATTGGCAACATTCAATTCATTAATTCTCGCCTGCCCTTTTAGGTGCTTAAACGCAGATTCTAATTTTTCACTCAAACTATTAAACATACTTACAACATTAAGGGGAGCAAAGATAAGTGATCAGAACCAGTCATACACCATCAATTCAAAAGGTATAAATACGTTAAAAATTGGAAATTGTAATGTATCGTAATATGTTATAAAATATTGATTTACATATACTTATACTTATTTAGATAATACTCTATGTATGTCTTGACAGTTTGTTAACTAATAAATAATAAAAAATACTTGGAACCTACCCTTTATTTAATATTATTGCATCAAACGAATTAATTTTTAAGAGGAGCTAGTTATATATGAGTAAGAAACAATTATTTACACTTGAATTTCCGGTGAGATGTTCACCTAACATATTATTTGAATTTTTATCCACTGCATCTGGGTTACAAGAGTGGTTTGCAGATAAAGTAGATGAATGGGAAAATGTTTTTAGTTTCTCATGGAATAAAGGTGTGCCAGAGAAAGCTGAATTAGTTGACCAAGAGCCAGATAAATTTATAAAGTTTAGATGGTTGCATGGAGAGAAGAATGAATACTTCGAATTTAGAATTGAAAAAACTGAAATTTCAAATCAAACTATTTTAATCGTGAAAGATTTTGCTGAGAAAAACGAAGTCAAGGACCAGAGCCGACTTTGGGAATATCAGATTAAAGAGCTCTTTCATCGTATAGGTAGTTAGCACTAACATTTTGTTCAAGAAATTAGACATACTAATTCTTAAAGCCTTCATTGGCCCATTTTTGGCAGCACTCACTATTTCAACTTTTGTGCTGACCATGCAATTCTTTTGGTTATATATTGACGACTTAGTAGGCAAAGGATTAGACCTATTTACCATTTTAGAATTAGTAGGATTAGTTTCTGTAAGTACCTTTACCACTGCACTTCCCTTAGCCTTATTGTTTTCTTCCATCATGACCTTTGGAAATTTAGGAGAAAGCTTTGAACTAATTGCCATTAAAGCAGCAGGTATTCCACTTATTCGTTTTATGCGTCCGCTATTTATATTCACTATTTTTTTAGCGGGTATTGCTTTTTTATTTTCAAATAATATTATTCCAGTAACGCAGATGAAGCTTACCAATTTAAAATACGAAATCATTATAGCCAAGCCTGCCATTGATTTAAAAGAAGGTATTTTTTATGACAAAATAGACGGCTATGTGATTAAACTAGGCAAGAAAGAGTCGAATGATAGTGTTATGCATAATATTACCATCTTTGAAAAAAGATTTGGATTGCAGGATAATTTAATCATGGCCGAATCGGGGGTGATGCGTGTATCTGCTAATAAAAAGTTTCTAGAATTTGTGATGTACAATGGTTGGCGCTATCAGGAAAGAGGTGCGCGTAGCACTACCAATACGGAATTCACCAGGCTTTATTTCAAAGAATATAAAAAAGTATTTGACCTGAAAAGTTTTCAGCTAAATAAAACCAGTGATGTATTGTACGACCCAAAAATGTTAAGCGTAAGGCAACTTAGCAAGGCCATGGACTCTTTACAAAACAAAGACTCCTTCTATATTCAAAAAACTAATGCCGATGTTGCCTCCTATTTAAGGTTTATGAACTATAAGGATAGTACTGCACTTTTTAATGCCAAGAAAAATAGTACGCCTTTAAAAAAATTTAGCACCCTTATTCCCGATTCTTTAATAAGTAGTATTCAGCTTACCTCAGGCTATCAGTTCTCTTCACTTTTATATAACCTTACTGCTATTTCAGATACTTATAAAGAAAATAAAAAAGCAAATTCTTCACATGGAATAGAATGGCATCGGAAATTTACTTTATCCTTTGCCTGCTTTGTACTTTTTTTAATAGGTGCACCATTGGGTTCTATCATTAGAAAAGGCGGCCTAGGTACCCCCTTGGTTTTGGCCATTATATTTTTTGTACTCTTTTTCTTACTTAATAATTTTGGCGAAAAATTAGCCAAGTCAGGACAGTGGGATGTTTTCTCTGGAATGTGGATGTCCTCTATTATTTTAATACCAATTGGCTTGTTTTTAACCTATAAGGCCATGCGTGATTCCCAGTTGTTTAACCAGGAATTTTACTACCGACTTTTACAACCAATTAAAGTAACTTTACAGAAGTATTTTAAAAAATAAAAGCATGTCAAAATCTACTCAAAACAGACGTCAGTTTATTAGTTCAACTGGAAAAGCGGGTATGGTCCTAGCGGCAATGCCCTTGATGGCTAAAATTACTCCCATTTCATCAATTACTTCAATGACTATATTGACTGCTGCAAATGAATATATACAGCAACCATTAAGTTATGGATATGCAGCATTGGAACCCTATATCGACGCTGCAACCATGGAAATACATTATACAAAACATGCCGCTACTTATGCTAAAAATTTAGCAGATGCTGCGCTTGCAGAAAAATTAGATACACAAACAACTAGCTTAACAGATTTATTAAAAAATATTTCGCGTTATTCTCCAAAAATGAGAAACAATGCAGGCGGACATTACAATCACGAAATGTTCTGGCTATTAATGAAACCAGCTCCAGCAACTGCACCTACTAGTGAATTAGCAGATGCTATTAATAAAAATTTTGGTTCATTAGATAACTTTAAAACCAGTTTCGGCGATGCAGCAAAAGCAAGATTTGGTAGTGGATGGGCTTGGTTAATTGTTAAAGCAGATAATAGTTTAGCCGTTTGCTCAACGCCTAATCAAGATAATCCATTAATGGATATAGCAGAAACAAAAGGAACACCCATTCTAGGCTTGGATGTTTGGGAACATGCTTATTATTTGAAGTATCAAAATAAACGCCCCGACTATATTAACGCTTGGTGGAATTTAGTAAACTGGGAATTCGTTCAGAAAAAATACGCAGAGGCGATCACTAAAAAATAATTCCAACTTGCCTTATTCTAAACAAAATTTGAAAGTTCAATATTTTGTAACAGCTTTAACCATTGTTGTTTTTTTACTTAAAGTAGTTACTTATATATTAACCCACTCCTTATCGGTTTTATCTGATAGCCTTGAAAGTGTGGTTAATATTGCGGCCACCATAGTGGGATCCTATAGTTTGTTTGTTGCTTCCAAACCCAAGGATAAAGACCACCCTTATGGTCATGGTAAAGCAGAATTTATATCTGCAGCATTTCAAGGAACTTTAATAATAGGCATAGGTTGTTTAATTATATATAAAGCCATAGACAGTTTTATACACCCATTTAGCTTGCAAAATCTCAATAATGGAATTTGGTTAGTAGTAATCATTGCTATTATTAATTTAGTGACTGCTCTAGTCCTAAATCGTATTGGCAAAAAAAATAAATCGTTAGCCATATTAGCTTCAGGAAAATTATTTCAGATCGATTTTTTCACCACCGCTGCCATCGCCATTGGATTTATATTATTGCTAGTTACAGGCTATCAAAAAATTGACACCCTCATTGCACTATTTTTAGGTATGTACGTAATTTTTGACGGTTACAAAATTGTAAGACAATCCCTGGCTGGTATTATGGACGAAGCAGACATGGTATTATTAAAAGAGGTGATTACGGAAATTAATTTATCAAGAAATGCAAAATGGATTGACCTGCATAATTTAAGAGTAATTAGATATGGTAGTTTATTGCATATTGATTGCCACTTAACTGTGCCTTGGTATTATAATGTAAATGAAGCACATGAAGCAGTAGATGATTTTGCAGTGCTCATTCAAAATAAATTCGGCGATAGCGTTGAGTTTTTTGTACATACGGACCCTTGTATGCCTTTTAGTTGCCCTATTTGCACCATCGAAAATTGTGAACAACGAATAGCCCCCTTTGAAAAAAAATTGAATTGGAATATAGAAAATGTATTATCAAATAGTAAACATCAATTGTCCTAAATAATTAGCATAAACAAGCATTATAAAAATTTATTTAAAAAATTATAGAATATGAAAGCATGGTCTGAATATCAAGAAAAAAATAAAGAACGTTTCCTAGAAGAGCTCTTAGCCTTATTACGTATACCCAGTGTGAGTGCTAAGAGCGAACACAACGGCGATATGTTAGCCTGTGCTAAAGCAGTAGAAAAATCTTTGCAAGAGGCAGGGGCGCCTATTACAAAAATTTATGAAACAGAGGGTCATCCAATAGTATACGCTGAAATAAATGTAGACCCCGCATTACCTACTGTACTTGTTTACGGCCATTACGATGTACAACCTGCGGAGCCTTTAGAGCTTTGGCATAGTAGCCCTTTTGATCCCACTATTAAAGACGGTAAAATATTTGCGCGTGGTGCCTGTGACGATAAAGGTCAGTTTTATATGCATGTAAAAGCCTTAGAGATAATGACCAAAACCAATTCTCTTTGCACAAATATTAAATTTATCATTGAAGGAGAAGAAGAAATTGGAAGTCCAAACTTAGCAGCCTTCGTTAAAACACATACCAAACTTTTAAAAGCAGATGTCATATTAATTAGTGATACGGCTATGATTAGCATGGATACGCCCTCCATTGACATTGGCGTTAGAGGTTTAAGTTATATAGAACTAGAAATTACAGGACCCAATAGAGACTTACATAGCGGGGTCTATGGTGGTGCCGTAGCCAACCCTATTACCATTTTATCAAAAATGATTGCTTCTTGTCATGATGAAAATAACCATATCACCATTCCAGGCTTTTATGAGGATGTGATTATATCCACCGATGCAGAAAGAAAAAAAATGGCAGAAGCCCCATTCGATGAAAATGAATTCAAAACCGACTTAGGTATACAGAATGTATGGGGTGAAAAAGGATATAGTACCAATGAGAGAACAGGCATACGCCCTACTTTAGAAGTGAATGGAATTTGGGGAGGCTATACCGGTGAAGGTGCAAAGACTGTTTTACCTTCTAAGGCTTTTGCAAAAATATCTTGCCGCTTAGTGCCCAATCAATCTGCAGAAAAAATAACGGCCATGGTACTAGCACACTTTAAAAAAATTGCCCCAGACAATATTACAGTGAATGCATTTGAACATCATGGAGGCGAACC